>NZ_CEXZHP010000187.1:0-2907 GCF_982775275.1 Nitrosophilus sp. | reverse complement strand
CCTTATAAAGAGATTAAAAAACTAATACCAGGTTGCATATTAGAAATTGATTTGAATACTATGACAAAAACTGTTCATAGATACTATTCTTTACCTGAGAATAAAGAGTTAATAAAAGGTAAAAATGATATTTTGGAAAAAGTTGATGTACTACTACATGATTCTATAAAAAAAAGGATGATTAGTGATGTAGAAGTTGGAGCTTTTTTAAGTGGAGGAGTAGATAGTAGCCTTATTGTTGCGATAGCTTCTAAATATACAGATAAAAGACTGAATACATTTTCTATAACATATGAAGGTATAAACGATTTTTTTGATGAAAGTGAGTACGCTGGATTCGTTGCTAAACAGAACAATACAAACCACCATTTTTTAAAAATAGATTTTGATAAGGTCTTTAAAGAGCTTGACCTGTTTATATATCAGTTAGATGAACCAATTGCTGATAGTTCAGTTTTCCTAAACTACTATTTATCAAAATATACAAGAGATTATGTAAAAGTAAGCTTAAGCGGTTTAGGTGGAGACGAGCTATTTGGAGGGTATAACAGATATCAGGCATTCTTACTATCAAAATGGTTAAAACATGTAAGATTTTTGAAAAATCTAAATGTAGAATTTTTAGGTTCCAAGAGAACATCTCTTGTAGGTAATACTATCAGATATATTCAAAAGTTATTAAACTCTGTAGATAAAAAACCCTCAAAGACATACTGTAACATTATTTCGTATATAAAACTAAAAGAATGTAATATTGATTTAAAAAGTTATAACTTAAGTGAAGTCTTAAAGTACGATATAAGGGAGTACATGAACAATAACCTTTTGAACTTTACAGATAAAATGAGTATGGCACACGCTTTAGAGATAAGAACTCCATTTTTAGACTATAGATTGGTTGATTTTAGCTTCTCAATTCCTGACAGCTACAAAACAACCGCTTTCAATAAAAAAATACTGTTAAAAGAATTAGCTTTGAGATATTTAGATAAAGAAATAGTCTACAGAAGAAAACAGGGCTTTTCCGCACCAGTTGAAATATGGCTTAAAAGGGAAGGATATAAAAAAATCAAAGATAGGATAAACTATGATATTTTATCGTTTTTCTTAGAAAAAAACTTTATAGATAAAACCTTGTATGAGTTTTTTAATCAAAATAAGGATAGGTCTTTAGAGATTTATTCTTTTATAGTTTTTTCTAAATGGTATGAGATAAATAAAAAGTTTATGGAAGTTGAAAATGAAAGATTTAGTTTCAATAATAACCCCATCATATAGTTCAGAAAAATTTATTTCAGCTACTATTGAATCAGTGTTAAATCAAACTTATAAAAATTGGGAAATGATAATAGTTGATGATTGTAGTCCAGATAATTCAAATGAGATTATAGAAAGCTATATGAAAAAAGATAGTCGTATAAAACTTATAAAATTAGAAAAAAATAGTGGACCTGCTGTTGCTAGAAATAGAGCTATAGAAGAAGCAAAGGGTAGGTATATAGCTTTTTTAGATGCTGATGATTTGTGGATAAGTGATAAGCTAGAAAAACAGATAGATTTTATGCAAAAAAACGATTTAATTTTTACTTACAGCGCTTATAAACTTATAGATGAAAATGATAATTATTTAGGAGAGTTTATTCCTCCGGAAATAGTTTCTTATTATTCAATTTTAAAAACTAATCCTATAGGCTGTCTTACAGCTATATATGATACTCAAAAGTTAGGAAAAATCTGTATGCCAAATGTTTTAAAAAGACAAGATTATGGACTTTGGCTGAAAATTTTAAAAAAAATCAAGCAAACAAAAGGAATTTTAGAGCCATTAGCTATTTATAGACTTAGAAAAAACTCTGTATCTTCTAACAAGTTTAAAGCTGCACAATATCAATGGAAAATATATAGAGAAGTTGAGAAATTGAATGTTTTAAAAAGTATTTATTATTTTACACATTATGCAATAAAAGGAATTTTAAAATATTAAATTCCTTTTTTTCCAACCATCACCCAAATAGTTTTAAAGATAGTTTTTATTTCAAGCCACAGAGACCAATTTTTAATATAGTATAAATCATACATAAGTTTTTGTCTAGCATCTTCGGTATTTGAGCCATATGGGTAATTTACCTGTGCCCAGCCTGTTATGCCGGGGGCTACAAGGTGCCTTTCGTTATAGTAGGGTATTGTTTCTTCAAACTGATCTACCCAATATTTTCTTTCAGGTCTTGGGCCTATTAGGTGCATCTCTCCTTTAAAGACGTTTAAAAGTTGAGGTAGTTCGTCAATCCTTGTTTTTCTCATAAATGCTCCCCATTTAAAAACTCTAGGATCATCTTTACTGGCAAATTGGGGTTTTTCTTTTTCTGCATCCGGGATCATACTTCTAAATTTGTAGCATATAAACTCTTTTCCCCCTTTTCCTACTCTTTTTTGCTTAAATATAATAGATCCTTGAGGAGACTCTTTTTTTATCCTATAAGCCGAATATATCATAATAGGCAAAGCCAATATAAAAAGAGGGACGCCTATAAAGAAGTCAATAGCTCTTTTTTGCAGATATTGTAAAGAGTTGTATGGTTTTATATCTTCTAAAAAGCTTATATCGCTATTGTCTTCGGGGATGTAGCATTTATGAAGATATTTTTCCAAAAAATGTTCTATTGTAATAAACTCTATACCTTTTAATTCCAGGTTGGTTAGGTATTTTAGTAACTCATCGTCAACTTTTGCTTTGGTATTTAAAACTATGATGGGATGATCCTCTTTTGAAAGAAGAATCTCTATATTTTCTATCGTTTTTTTTGTGTCAATATCTTTATATGGAACTTTTTTTATTTTTTTAAATCTTTTTTTGAGTCTGTTTTTTTCTATATCGTTAAAAATATATTTTTCACCAAGTATTATCAT
>NZ_CEXZHP010000186.1:0-2924 GCF_982775275.1 Nitrosophilus sp. | reverse complement strand
TGTGTTTTTGAGCTCTCTTTCCAAATCGTCATCTAAACGAACACTTGTTATCATCGCCATTCTCCTTAATACGTATTACAGTATTATATAATTATTTGCTTAGTTGTGTAAAGATTAAAGAGATAAAATGCTAAAATAAACATATGGGATATATTAAATTAAGCAAAAAAGCGTTTTTTCATAATCTTGATATTATTGCAAAAAAAGCTAAAGATATCTCCAAAGTGGCATTGGTTTTAAAAGATAACGCCTATGGGCACGGACTTTTGGAGATCTCTTCATTAGCAAATGAGTATGGAGTAAAAAAAGCCGTTGTTAGAAATATTTATGAAGCAAAAAAGATAGAAAAATTTTTTGATTATATTTTGGTTTTGGCAGATATACCCAATGAACTTTTGGATTTTAATATAGCAATAAATAGGTTAGAAGATCTAAAAAAAGTCCCTAAAAATTCAAAAATCGAGTTAAAAATAGATACGGGTATGCATAGAAGCGGCATTTTACCGGAACAAATCAAAGAGGCTTTTATAATAATCAAAAAGAAAAATCTAAAATTAAATGGAATTTTTACCCATTTTAGAAGCGCAGATGAGCTCAGCAGTGAGCTTTTTTGGCAAGATAAAAACTGGGAAAATATAAAAAAAAGCGTAAAAGATATTTGTAAAAGTTACGGGTTTAACCCCCATTTTCATAGTGCAAACAGCGCAACGCTTTTTAGGCTCGGCTGCAAAGATGACTTTGCAAGGGTCGGGATAGCAGCTTATGGATATTTGGAGATGGATGAGGCTTTTGATATACCAAATTTAAAACCGGTTTTATCTCTTTGGGCGAAAAAGATCTCAGGAAGAGTCCTAAAAAAAGGGCAAAGAGTAGGATATGGTGGAGCTTTTGAAGCAAAAGAGGATATGGTAATCTCAACATACGATATAGGATATGCGGACGGATTTTTTAGATGCGAAAATTTAGAGTTTGATGATTTTAAAATCCTTGGAAGAGTATCTATGGATAATATGATATTAAACAAAGATGATGAAGAGATTTGCATAATAAAGGACGCAAAATATTTAGCAAAAAAATTCAATACCATAAGTTACGAAATTTTGGTTAAGCTCTCACCTTTTTTAAAAAGGGTCATCTCTTAAAAGAACTCCGTCTATTCCCAATTTTGCAAACTCTTCTATTTCCCAAGGAAAAACTATTTTTACTAAAACTTTTGAATCAAATAGATATTCGTCAGCGATATTTTGGATCTTTTTTGCCGATTTTTTATCTACTATTATAAACTCGGCATCAAAGTTATTCGCAAAAACAGCTTCTAAAATAGAATCGGTTTTTATAGCAAAAGATATATCGTTTTCTTTGCAATAAGTTAAAAGCTCTTTATCAAAATCAAATAGAAGGGTTTGTTTTGGAGAAGTTTTTTTAATATCTTCAATATTTTTTATCTCAAAAAAATCATCAAACTTTTTTATAATCATTTTTTCCCTTAAAATTAATCTGCGTTAGCACACTCTTTTGAACAGTAATATTTTCCGTTTTTGATAATAGCCTCTTTTGAACTAACATAGGTTTTGCATTTATGGCACTCTACCATAATATCCTCGTCTTTGTCGCTATTTTTTTTGCTATTTTGAATAGGTTTGGCTTTTATAAAAAAATAGTAAACCCCAAAAATAATCGCCGCTAAAATCAAAATCTTAAATAACATCTTTACCCTTTAAAAATAGATATTTTCTTTTTTTGTTTTCATATATTTTATAATCTTTAATGCCATCTAACTCATCTTTTAGATTTTCTCCCTTATAAAAAATAAGTATAGTATCTTTATCGATAAAATCTCTTATCAAAAAAATTAGATCTTTTGTTTTCATAACGGCTCTTGATGTTATAAGATCCGCTTTGAAAGGTTTGATATC
The DNA here is from genome assembly GCF_982775275.1 of Nitrosophilus sp. NCBI lineage: Bacteria > Pseudomonadati > Campylobacterota > Epsilonproteobacteria > Nautiliales > Nitratiruptoraceae > Nitrosophilus > Nitrosophilus sp. The sequence continues at coordinate 1,008 of NZ_CEXZHP010000186.1, read as the reverse complement.
TTCTACTCTTTTTTTTATAATCTCAACATTTTTCAAATCGAGCAAACTTTTTATATAGTTTAAAAAAGCCGCTCTTTTATTTCTTGGCTCAACCAGATACCATTTTGTATCGGCCATAGCCATTGCCAAGATTAGTCCCGGAAAGCCGGCACCCGTTCCTACGTCTAAAGCAATATTTGGTTTAATATCCAAAAACTTTAATGGATAAAGAGAGTCTTTTATATTTTTCTCAATCTCCTCTTTTGTTTTTGCACCGGTTAGATTATGGACTCTGTTCCATTGTAATAATTTTTCAATAAATATTTTTTTTTCTATTTCAAAATTCTTAATCTTTAATCCCATATTAAAGCATATGCCCCATTTTCTCTTTTTTTATCTGTAAATATTTTAGATTATGGGGATTTGGTTTGACTTTTACGGGGATTCTCTCAACTATCTCTATACCTTTTAAACTCTCAATTTTTTTGGGGTTGTTTGTTAATAATTTTATCTTTTTTATATTGAAATGGTTCAATATATATTCAACCATTTCATAGGTTCTCTCATCTGCATTAAACCCAAGCTGATGATTTGCTTCAATAGTATCAAGCCCTTTATCTTGGAGAGCGTAAGCGTTTACTTTGTTTAAAAGTCCTATATTTCTTCCTTCCTGTCTAAGGTATATCACCATTCCTCCATGGTTTGCTATAAAATTTAGCGCAAATTCCAGCTGCTCTCCGCAATCGCACTTTTTACTACCTAAAGTATCTCCCGTTAAACACTCCGAATGCACCCTCACAACCGGTATTTGAGGGAGGTTTTCAGTGTAGATTACGAGATGTTCTTTATGATTTTCTTTAAAACATTGAATTTTGAAATTTCCATATTTTGTAGGAAGATTTGCAACATCAGAGATTTTAATCCTCATTTTCCTCTTCTTTTGGTAAAATTGTATGAAATTATAGCATAGTTAGAATGGTTAAAATGGTTGAGTGAGCAAGCGCAAAGCGAAGCTTTAGGAAGTAAACT
>NZ_CEXZHP010000185.1:0-2926 GCF_982775275.1 Nitrosophilus sp. | reverse complement strand
TCTTGCCAAGAAAACCATAATGGATTTTATAGAAGTTGTAAACAAAAGTGCCCAGAATGAGGAAAAGATAGTAAAAGAGTTAGAAGATCTCATAAAAAGAACCGATGAAACAAAAGATGTTTTAAATCTTATAGAAAATATCGCAAATCAAACAAATCTACTTGCCTTGAATGCGGCTATTGAGGCCGCAAGAGCCGGAGAACACGGAAAAGGGTTTGCGGTTGTGGCAGAAGAGGTTAGAAATCTTGCGGAAAAATCAAGCGAACATGTAGATACTATCAATGATACTATAAATAGATTAATTTCATCTATTAATGAAATTAGTAAAATGATCTCAAATAACGCAAAAGAGTTTACAAAACTAACCAACTCGGCTACCAAAGTTGAAAAAGATGTTGATGAAATATCAGATGTTATGGAAACAACCGTTAAAAAAGCAAAAGATTCCGCAATAAGTATAAAAGAGATAAGCAAAGATATCGAAGAGATAATATTGGATATTGAAAAAATCAACGATATATCGTCTTCTAACGCAAGAAGCGTTGAAGAGATAGCTACCGCAACTGAGCATCTATATAAACAGATAGAGGATTTAAGCAATTTGTTAGATCGATTTAAAACATGAAAATTGTAGTTATCGGATTATCTACCGGAGGCCCGTCGATAGTAGAAAAAATAGTAAAATCTCTTGATAAAAAGATCGATGGCGCCTTAATAATATGCATCCATATGCAGCCACAAATTGTGGGAAATTTTATAAAAAGGATATCATCAATTTCTAATATACCCATTAAAATAACTTCCAATTTTTTAAAGATCGAAAAAGGAAATATCTATATTTGCACCGCCAAAAAAGACACTATCTATAAAAAAGATAAAGATGAGTTTTTTATTTTGGAAGAGAATAGGTCTTTTTATAAACCCGATATTAATAGATTTTTTATCTCATTGGCAAAAAATAAACCAGATATTAAAAATATAATGGCCATTATTTTAACTGGAATCGGGGAAGATGGAGTTGAAGGATTATTGGAGTTAAAAAAAAGAGGAGCCTTCACTTTAGCCTCCGATGAAAAGAGTTCTATCGTATACGGTATGCCAAAAAGAGCAAAAGAAGAGGGGGCTTGTGATAAAGTATTGTCAATTGAAGATATAATAACTGAAATAAAGAGATTTTTAAATGACTAAATGTTTATTGGAAATTTTAAAACTATTTAGAGAAAGAACCGGTATCGTTTTTGAAAAAAGATTGAATATTTTAGAGCAAAAAATAGTTAAATTTTACAAAGATCTAAATTTTTCCGATTGTGAGATATTTTTGGAAGAGTTAAAATATTCAGAAGAGCTATTTCAATATTTTATAAATTTTTTAACCGTTTCAGAGAGTTTTTTTTATAGAGAGGTAAAACATTTTGAATTTATCGCAGAAAAAGTCAAAAAAGATCCAAAAAAAAATAGATTTTTATCTTTACCGTGTGCTAGTGGAGAAGAGCCCTATACCTTAATGATATTTTTACTTGAAAACAAAATCGATAATTTTGAGATAATAGGAGCAGATATTAACTCTAAAGTTTTAGAGATAGCAAAAACGGCGATTTATCCTTCAAGAAGGGTGATGTATGTTCCACAAAATATTCTTGAACGCTATTTTGAAAAGGCTGGCGATAGTTATATATTAAAAGATGAATATAAATTTGTTAAATTTGTCCAGAAAAATCTATTTGACAAAGATATTGAAAATCTTGGAAAATTTGATTTTATTTTATGCAGAAATCTTTTTATCTATTTTGATGAAAAAAAGAGGATAGAAGCTTTAAACATTTTTAAAAAATTGCTCAATAGTGGGGGTTATTTGATATTGGGACATGCAGATATTGTAAAAAATAGCCAAGGATATGAGATAGAAAAATATAACGGATTTCAAATTCTTAAAAAAATCTGATATAATCGGCAAAAAAAAGTGGGTTAAAGATGAAAAAGGCTGTATGTATAATAAGCGGTGGTATGGATAGTGCGGTTGCGGCATATATAGCAAAACTTCAAGGATATGAGATAATCGCCGTTCATTTTAATTATGGTCAAAGAACTCAAACTAAAGAGCTAAAATGTTTTAGAGAGATATCAAAAACATTAAATGCAAAAAATTACGAGATTGATCTTCCTTTTTTTAAACAGATAGGATCTTCTGCGTTAATAGATAAAACTCTTAAAGTTCCAACAGAAGGGATAAAACCCGGAATTCCAATAACTTATGTTCCTTTTAGAAACGGTATATTTTTAAGTATTTCAGCCGCTATTGCAGAAAAAGAGGGAGCTGAAGCGATATTTATAGGCGTAGTTGAGGAAGATAGTAGTGGATATCCAGATTGTAGGGAGAGTTTCATTGAAGCTATGAGAGAAGCCATCAATCTTGGAACGAAAGGGGAGATTAAAATAGATATTAAAACCCCTTTAATACATCTTCATAAAGAAGATATCGTCTCAAAAGCCGTAGAACTTAATGTTCCCTTGGAATTAACTTGGAGCTGCTACCAAGAAGAAGAGGAAGCTTGTGGTGTTTGCGATAGTTGTAGATTGAGATTGAAAGGCTTTAAAAAAGCAAAGGTAGAGGATAAAATACCCTATAAAAAATAGTTATCCTCTCATTTTTAGATTATTTTTTAATCCAAGATTGGTCCATTTTCTGTTTTCTATCCAAAAAGGCTCTATTTTCTCCCATACTCTTTTAAAGTCTTCGCTTTTTTTAGATTGCTCTTCAATAACCTCCAATAAGGCTTTTTTTGCCGATTCAACAACCTCTTTAGGCCACTCTTTTAATATTACTCCCTTTTCTTTTAAACTTTTCAATGCTTTTGCGTTTTTAGCCTGAAAATCGTAAACCATAGTAGAATTTAACTCAATTGCACAAGAAGAGATTATCTCTTTT
>NZ_CEXZHP010000184.1:1684-2952 GCF_982775275.1 Nitrosophilus sp. | reverse complement strand
CCTATTAAAGAGAAAAAAGAAGAGAAAAAAGAGTTAATATTAGAAGATATAAACGGATCGAAAATTGTCTTAAATATAAAAAATGATTCAATAATTGCCAAAGATCTAAATAAAAAAATTGTTATGTTTGATTTTTTTGCAACTTGGTGTCCTCCTTGCAAAGCCGAAATACCACATCTTGTTAATCTACAAAAAAAATATAAAAAAGATTTGGCAATAATCGGCGTTTTATTGGAAAAAGATAAAAATATTGGAGAGTTGCAAAGATTTAAAAAAGAGTATAAGATAAACTATTTTATATCAAATTCAAAAGATAATTTTAAACTTGCTAAAATCCTCTATGGAGCTGTGCAAGCGCCAAGAAATATGCCGATTCCTTTAATGATAATATTTAAAGAGGGAAAATATAAGATACACTATTTGGGTGCTGTGCCAGAAGAGATGATTGATAGCGATATAAAAAATATTTTGGGAGAGAAGTAAATGATAGGTTTTTTAAAAAAAGGATTAAAAAAGACTCTTGAAAATATCAAAGGCGTTGCGCCAAAAAAGAAAAAATACGCAACTCCGGAGGAGATAGAAGAGATTTTAATCGAAGCTGACGTAGAATATGATATAGTTGAAAAAATTGTTCAGTCTTTACCTCAAAAAGTTACAAGAACTATATTAAAAAATGATCTACTTTTTTTGTTTACCCCGGTTGAATATAAAGAGATTGATGTAAAACCTTATGTTGAGTTAATTTTAGGGGTAAACGGTGCTGGAAAAACAACAACTATAGCAAAACTTGCATATAGATATAAAAAAGAGGGCTTTAGCGTAATGCTTGGAGCAGCGGATACTTTTAGAGCAGCGGCTATAGAGCAATTAAAAAAATGGGCACAAAAACTTGAGGTTCCTATCGTCTATACAAAACAGGGGCATGATCCTTCCGCTGTTGCCTACGACACGATAGAATCTGCAAAAGCAAAAAAAATTGATAGAGTCTTAATTGATACCGCCGGAAGACTTCATACACAAACAAATCTGGCTCAAGAGTTAAAAAAAATAGTTAGGGTATGCGATAAAGCGATGAAAGGAGCTCCTCATAGAAAAATTTTGATACTTGATGGAACTCAGGGAAATTCTGCAATAAATCAAGCTAGAGCCTTTAATGAAATGGTTGGAGTTGACGGCATAATAGTAACTAAACTTGACGGAACGGCAAAGGGCGGAGCAATCATTAGTATAAGTCATGAGCTAAAACTTCCTATCTTATATGTAGGAGT
>NZ_CEXZHP010000184.1:0-1584 GCF_982775275.1 Nitrosophilus sp. | reverse complement strand
GAATAATGGCAAAAGCAAAAAAGATATACGAATGCCAAGCTTGCGGATTTAAAAGTTCTAAATGGATGGGAAAATGTCCAAATTGCGGTGCGTGGGACTCTTTTTTAGAATTAAGCGAAGAACAGATAAAATTTATTCAAAAAAAAACCTCTTTTAAAGCAACTCCTATTACAGAAATCCAAGAGGATAAAGTTGATAGATTTTCTACAAACGATAAAGAGCTTGATCTGGTTTTAGGCGGAGGTATAGTTCCAGGAAGCCTTGTGTTGATCGGAGGAAGTCCTGGAGTTGGAAAATCCACCCTTTTATTAAAAATGTGTGCAAATTTGGCAAAAGAGGGAAAAAAAGTATTATATGTAAGCGCTGAAGAGTCAAGCGGACAGATAAAACTTAGAGCTAACAGAATAGGCGCAAACCATCCAAATTTATATCTGCTATCTGAGATAAAATTGGAAAATATTTTATCTGAACTTTCCAATCAAAATTATGAGGTTTTAATAATAGACTCTATTCAAACAATATATACAGAAGAGATAACTTCTGCTCCAGGAACCGTATCTCAGGTTAGAGCCGTTACCTTTGAGCTAATGAGAATAGCCAAATCTACAAAAACGGCCATTTTTATAATAGGCCACATCACCAAAGAGGGCTCAATCGCCGGTCCAAGGGTTTTAGAACATATGGTAGATACCGTTTTATATTTTGAAGGTGAATCTTCAAAAGATATAAGAATATTAAGAGGATTTAAAAATAGATTTGGAAGTATCAGTGAAGTTGGAATTTTTGAAATGACCAAAGAGGGTTTAGTTAGCGCTAAAGATATATCAAGCAAATTTTTTAGCAAAAAAAAGCGTCAAGCGGGCTCTGCCATTACCGTAATAATGGAAGGTTCTAGGCCTCTTATCATTGAGGTTCAAGCGTTAGTAAGCGAGAGTGGCTATTCAAACCCAAAAAGAAGCGCAACAGGCTTTGACTCTAACCGCTTAACAATGCTTTTGGCTCTGCTTGAAAAAAAACTTGAACTTCCTTTTAACCAATACGATGTTTTTGTTAATATCTCAGGAGGTATAAAAATAGCAGAAACAGCCGCAGATTTAGCGGTAATTGCAGCGATTTTAAGCAGCTTTAGAAATAGAATTTTAAATAGCGAAACTATATTTTTGGGAGAAGTTGGATTGACAGGAGATATAAGAGATATACATATGCTCGAAAATAGACTAAAAGAGGCGCAAAGTCAAGGGTTTAAGAAAGCCATTGTTCCTTCCAAACCCGTTGAAAATCTTAAAATCAAATGCTTCATAGTCGACGAAGTTGCAAAAATAGTTGATTGGATGTAAATTAATAAAAATTTGGTTAATATAGTTAAAAAAGTTAAAATAGTTAAAAAAGTTGAGTAGTTAGAAAGTGAAAAAGTGAGAAAGTTAGAAAGTGTGCGAGGACAAGCCGAAGGCTTAGTATTAGTTAAAATGGTTAAGCGGTTGAGTGGTTGAGTGGTTGAGAAGTTAGGTGAAAGGCTAAAGGGAGAAGGCGGTAAGGTGGTAAGTGAGCGAGGGCAAACCGAAGGTTTAGAACGATAACTGCTTA
>NZ_CEXZHP010000183.1:0-2954 GCF_982775275.1 Nitrosophilus sp. | reverse complement strand
AAGCCCAATATACCTATCTCTTTTAGGATTAAAATAGATTGCGTCATCTTTTGTATTATAAGAGATGCTATATGAAAATGTAGCGTTGAGCTTATAGTATGGTCCTGTTATTACTCTTTCATAGTGGGAAAACCCTATGATCTCTCTTTTGTTTGTATCGTTAAAATCCATTCTTTCATACTCAATATTTGTCTCTCTAGACTCACTCACTCTATATGTCAGTATAAAGTCTTTTCTATCGGCATAAATTTCATTCTTTAAAGCTCTAAGAGGCGTATTTTTACTGTAACTTTCATATGAGGCAAATAGTATCCAATTATCCGTAAAATAGTATTTTGCATCAATAAACCATCCATTTTTATCAACGTTTTTATTTATCGCAACTCCCAAATTTGAAGTTAAATCATTTTTTCTATATTCCAAAGCGAGACCGTATCTTTTATATTTTTCGACACCTTCTTCAACATCCCCTTTAGAGTAGTAACCAATCAAATAGGGCCGGTAATTGTAATTTATCGGTTTTGAATAAAGTTTTGTTTCTATATAAAAATAGTCGTTTCCAAAATCTCCGCCACTACTTGAACCATTAACAAAATCAACGATCAACTCATTTTTATTTTTGTATATATCAAATAATTTTTTAGCCCTTTTTACGCTTAAATCTTCAGAATATTTTTCATATATCTTTTTTATATATTTTTCACTTTTTTGATATCTTTGCGCATCCAATAAAGCCATGGCTTTTACGACATTTGCATTTTTATGATTTGGCTCATAAGCTAAAGCGAAATCTATCTCTTTTATCGCTTTTCTTGGCCACCCTCTATCTTTATAAATATTTGCCAATTCAGATTTTATATCTACGTTAGCAGGAGCGATACTACTCATTTTTTCCAATCTTTTTTGAGCCTTATTCAAAAAATCTGCATAATATCTTGCCAATGCAGATGCAACGCTACTTTCAACTTTATATCCATTTTCATATTTGCCCCTTATCCAAGCTGGCTCACTTTTATCTATCTCATCTATCCATCTAATCGCTTTATTAAGTTTAAACATCTCTACGTAACAATAAAAAACACCCAATTTACTTTCGAAATGTTTTGGATTTTTCTTTAGAGCTTTTTTATAAAAATCTATTGCGATTTTTGGCTTTTTTTTGTATAGATACGCATCACCCACCGCATTTAGCGCGTAATATGGAAGCTCAATGTCCGCTTTTTCAAAATTTTTATACTCGTTTATGACCTTGTCCATATAAAATCTGTCTCTTAACGCCACAAGTTTGTCAAATCTAGCCTGTAAAATATTTGGATTTTCCTTTTTGAGATTTTTTGATTTTGAGGTCGATATTAATCTATCTAAAGCTTTTAAAGCTTCATCGATCTCTTTAAATCTCTCTTTTTTATCTGGAAGCACAAGTTCGCCCCATCTTATTTTAAACGCAATTTGATCCTTTTTTAACCTATACTCATAATTTTTATCAAAGGCGTTTTTGTTTTTTAGCATATACTCGTAAGCCAGATACGGAAGCCCAAGCATATCAAGAGTTCTTACGATACCTTTTAGGGAATCTATATCTTTTTTATTTAATTCATAAGCTTTTTGATAATTAATAAATGAGTCAAAATAGGCTTTTTTAGCCTCTAAAATATAACCTTTTAAAAAGTAGTAATAATAGTTTTTGTTTTTAATAGTCGATAAAATTTTTAATGCCTCATCGACTCTTTTGTCATCCGCAAAAACAAGTATCAATCCATATTTACAATCTAAATTGTTATTATTTTTTTCTAAACAGAGTTTATAAAATAAAATAGATTTTTTATAATCTTTTAAATTTCTATAAGATTTTGCCACAATTTCGAGCGTATAATCTGGCATAATCTTATAATCCATACCTTTTGTCAATCTAATAACCTCTTTATCTTTTTTTGCCCATCCCAAAATAGATATATAATCAAAAAAAAGTTTTTTATCTTTTGGATATTTTTCGTAAAGTATTTTTAAATCATTTAAAGCCTTTTGGATATTTCCTTCTCTTGCTTCTTTTATAATATTTGAATAATCTATATTTATCTCATTTGAATATAAAAAATTTAAAAAAATTAAAAAAATAATACCCCCTAAAAAAATCTTCTTCATATAAATCCTTTTAAATTTTTGGAGTTAAATAAATTTAGCATAGAAAAACTTAAAATACGTATCAAATTTGGGTGGAAATACTATTTTTGTTACAATTAATAAAACTATAAAGGATTTAATATGGCTGATTTTACGATCGAAGAGGTTTATAAAGCCTTTAAGATACAAGATGAAAAGTTACCCTTTAGAAGCTGGATAAGAAGAAAATATAAAAAAAAGAAAAAAACAAAAGAAACAAATAAAAAAAGAGAACAAAAAAAGGACGGACATATAGATATATATGCGTAGCCTAATATTAATATTTTTTCTAATCTTAACTCTCTATTCAAAAGAGTTTATAGTAGCTACATATAATGTTCAAAATCTTTTTGATTTAAAAAAAGATGGTTTGGAGTATGAAGAGTATATCCCTTTTACCCATAACTGGAACAAAAAAACTTATCATATAAAACTTCAAAATATAGCAAAGGTCATAAAAGATCTAAATCCAGATATAATTGCTCTCCAAGAGATAGAGTCTATCGAGGCGCTAAAAGATTTAAACAAACTTTTAAATTATAGATATTTCGCAATTGCAAAAAGCAAAAACTCACCTATAAAAAACTGCGTTTTATCAAAATATAAGATTTTAAAAACAGAAGAGATAAAGATAAAAGATACAAAAAAAGCAAGAAATATATTAAAAGCGATCTTTGATATCGACGGACATAAATTAACTATCTTTATTAACCATTGGAAATCAAAGCATGCTCCAGAAAGTGTAAGGATACTTTATGCAAAAGCATTAAAAAAAGAGCTTGAAAAAATGGATT
>NZ_CEXZHP010000182.1:0-2976 GCF_982775275.1 Nitrosophilus sp. | reverse complement strand
TTGAACCTGCTTTTCGTTAATAGCGTTATCTATAAGATTATCTGTACATAAGGAGGCATAATCTCCATCATCGTTTATTTCAACGTTTTTCAGCTCTTCAAGTTCGCTATTTGTCTCTAAAATATTTTTTTCAATCTGTTTTTTTCTCTCTAACAATAACTCCTTAAAATAATCCAACTCCAACATTACATCCCCCAAAAAATTTTTGCGTAATAATATCATATTATTCTTTTTTAAAAATTAATGGATTTTGATTTAATCTTATGTTTGTTATAATTTTTTATAATTTTAAAACAGGAGAGAATTATGAGTGAACTTAAAAAAAGATTGCAAGAAGATTTAAAAAATGCGATGAGAGAAAAGGATAATTTTAAAAGGGACACTATAAGATTTTTAATGAGCGCCATAAAACAGGTTGAAGTTGATACAAGAAAAGAGCTAAGTGATGAAGATATCATAAAAATAATCCAAAAAAGCATAAAACAAAGAGAAGAGTCCGCAACTCAATATAAAGAAGCAGGTAGAGAAGATCTTTATGAAAAAGAGATGAAAGAGGCAAAGATTTTAAAAAGCTATCTTCCAAAACAGTTAAGTGATGAAGAGTTAGAAAGTGAGATTAGAAAAATAATTGATGAAGTTAATGCAACCTCTTTAAAAGATATGGGAAAAATTATGGGAGTTGCCACAAAAAAATTAGCAGGCGTAGCCGATGGTAAAAGAATAAATCAAATGGTTAAAAAAATACTTTCATAAAAGGGGAATTAATACCCCTTTAACTCTTTTACCGCTTTTGCGATATCTTTTTGTCTCATAAAATATTCACCTATTAAAAAAGCGTCTACTCCGATATTATGCAAATTAACAATCTGCTCATGAGAATTTATTCCGCTTTCGGCTACTATTATTTTTCCTTTTGGAATCAAAGGAACAAGTTTTTCGCTCAAATTCAAATCAATCTCAAATGTTTCAAGATTTCTATGATTAATACCTATAATATTAGCTCCTGCAAAAATGGCTTTAACCAGATCTTTTTTATCATGGATCTCTACTAACGCCTCCATACCAAGATGCCACGTATATTCAAGTAATTCTTTTAACTCTTTTCTACTTAAAGCTTTTGCTATCAATAAAACAAAATCGGCTCCATATACCAAAGCTTCTACAAGTTGATATTTATCGATTATAAAATCTTTTCTAAGCAAAGGCATAGGAACATATCTTCTAATTTGAGTTAAATATTCGATATCTCCTTGAAAAAAATGGGGCTCTGTCAATACCGAAATTGCATCCGCCCCACCCTTTTCATACTCTTTTGCTATTAGTATAGGATCAAAATCCTCTCTAATTACGCCTTTGCTTGGGCTTGCCTTTTTAACTTCAGCAATTAATCTATATGGATTTTCTTCTGTTGATCTTAAAGCCTTATCTACAGGTCTTGGAACAAAAGGATTATAGGCTAAACTTCTTCCTAACCACTCAAGAGGAAACTCTTTTTTTCTCTTTTTCAAATCCTCTTTAGTCTTTTTTATAATCTCATCTAGTATCACTTTTTCCCTTTTTTTACACAATTTTTTATTTTTTCGTAATGCAATTTTACCTCTTCATCTTTTAAACCAAGCTTCTTTATAACCTTCTGCATCAATTCTAACGCTTCTTTACATTTGCCAATTTTATAATATCCCCAAGCTAAAGAATCAAGATAATAGGGAGAATCGGGATTTATTTTTAAAGCCTCTTTAACAAGTTCTATTCCTCTTTTGATATTTATATCATGATCTATATATAAATATCCAAGATAGTTTAAATATAAGCTATCTTTGATCTTTTTAACAACTTTTTCCAATTTTTTCGCAATATCGTTTAATAGTTTTTTATCTCTTTTTTTAGCCGATTCATATTCGAAAATGGCATTTTGCGCTAAAAAATTGAGATCGCCGCTTTTGTTATATATTTTTAAAGCAAGTTCTGAAGCTTTTTTATATTTTTTTTGCATTTTGTATAGCTCAAGTAAAAGCTCATCGTTTATACCGGTTTTTTCCAAAAATTTGACAGCATTTATATAATCTTTTTTAAAAATATAAATCTCTACTATCTTATTTGCGTAAATCTCTTCTTGAAATTTTTCATAAAGTCTTTTATAAACCGATAGCAATCCTTCGGTATCATTTAAAGCCCCGTAAAAACTAAGTAACTTATGACAAACTCTTTTTGTGCAACCATACATCCTGCTGTGAGTTTCAAGATAAGCTATCGCATCATTTTTTTTATCAAGATACAAAAACATAATAGTAGCCATTTGATCTACGATCGTATCATCTGGCTTTATTGCGTAAGCAGCCTGAAAATATTTTAAAGCTAACTCATAATTTTTTTCGTTTAAATATAAAGAAGCCAAAAACTCATAATCTTGCGCTCTATTTCCTATTTCAATAGCTTTTAATATATATTTTTTTGCATTTTCAAAATCTTTTAAATGAAAATATATCACCGAAGCCAATTTTAATAATTTTAAATTTTTAGGAAATTTTTTTAAAGCTTTTGTAACCTCTTTTTTTGCTTTTTCATACTCTTTTAAAATAATATAATTATTTATCTCTTCTATTTTATACTCTACTCTTTTGGTTTTTTCGTAAAGTATTTTAAAAAGTTCGGCAGATTGCTTATAGGCACCTATCTGTTTAAAATATAAAGCGGTCATTATATATCTGTCTTCTTCCTCAAAGAGTTTTGGGCAACAAGCATCTTTTTGCAAAGATGGATTTTTTGCCGAACAACCAGAAAATAAAATAATAACAATAAAAAACAAAACTATTTTTTTAATATAATCGCCGGACATTCTTTGATAACCTCGTCTAAATTTTTTTTATCTTTATATCTCTCCCAAAAAGGGTATGTTTTACACTGTTTAGGTCGAACAGGATATATTTGGCATCCTTTATTAAAAAAAATACAGTGATACTCTTTTTTTATTTTAAC
>NZ_CEXZHP010000181.1:0-2991 GCF_982775275.1 Nitrosophilus sp. | reverse complement strand
AAAGCCGTTAGGCTTTAAGAGGCAAACTGCTTTGCCTCTGTGCCCGAGCGAAAGCCGTGAGTATATGCGAGTCCGAAACCTGAGGATTTTAGTGACGAGCATACGAACGGCTGGTTTACCTTGAAGCAAACAAAGCTGAGTGAAACGAAGCAAGTTTGCGGTTTTGTTTAGTTAAAAAAGTTAAAGTAGTTGAGTGGTTAAGTAGTAAGTGCGCCTTGAAACAAATCCCTATCACACATACTCTTCTCCGCTTCCATAATCAATCACACCTTTGTTTATAAGGGCTTTTATCTCTTCGATAATTTTCTTTTGCGCTTTTTCTACGTCACTCTTTTTCATAGGTCCAAGCACTTCCATATCTTCTACAAACATCTCCGCGGCTCTTTTTGACATATTCGCCAAAAATTTATTTAGTATCTCTTCCGATGCACCTTTTAGAGCAACCAAAAGCTCATTTTTATCGACGTTTTTAAGAATCTCAATAATCGCTTTGTTATCCAATTTAACAATATCTTCAAATTTAAACATTCTCTCTTCTATATTTGTAGCAAGTATCTCGTTTTCTTTTTTGATATCGTCAAGTATTTCTTGCTGAGTCTCTTTTGGAAGAGCATTAACGATCTCGGCGGCAATATCTATACCGCTTAAAGTCTCTTCCTTACCAGCACCCATTGAGGCAAGTTCCTCTTCCAAAGTATGGGCTACCACTTTTAGGGTTTGATTTGATATCTTCTCGATGGAAGCTATTCTTTGTATAACTTCTTCTTGGACGTTTGTAACTCCCGCTCTTTTTGGAATATATTGCAAAATTTCGGCAGCTTTAGACGGATTGATTTGAGATAAAATCAAAGCGATAACTTGTGGATGTTCATCTTTGATGATTCCCGCAACGGCTTTTGGGTCCATTTTTTCCAACTCTTTAAAAATCTGTTTTCCCTCTTCGGAGCTAAAAGTCTCCTCTAACAATTTTTCTAATACATCGGGAGGAAGAGCCTGTTGTAAAATAGACTTCAAATGTTCTGGAGCAAGTTTTACAGGAGAAATCTCTTTTAAATAGTTATAAGCTTCATCTAAAACGGATTTTAACTGCTCTTTAGTGGGAGTTTCAATAGTTAAAAAAGCTTTAACAAGTCTTTCTATTTCATGTTCTTTTAAATTTTTAAAAATTTTAACGCTTTTATCCTCAGGAAGTGCTGATAAAAATATTGCGGCTTTTTGAATACCCTTTAAATTACTCTTTTTCTCTTCCACTCTAATCCTTTAAATTAAAAATTTTTTAGAAATATCAATATATTTTTTCGTAATTAAATTTGCTATATTAAAATTTGAGCCTGTTATTTTCCCCCTAATTAAAGTATGATCATGATTTTTTACGATTTCAACGGTCTCTATATCAATTTTTATTTTTATATTATTTGACAAGTGAGAAATTTCCAGTTCTTTAAAATTTAAACCCTCTATTTTTTTTGGCAAATAAAGTTTTAGTCCGGTTATAGAAATATCTTCTATATATGCTTTATTACAAATCTTTTTATTGTTGGCTAAAACATCAAAATACCCAAAATCACTAGGACACAATACAAATCTTTCGAAACTCCTTCTATCAAAAATATCCGTTTTTGACACTATTTTTGCAAAAATTTTATCACCTTTTATATCATTTACCTCAATTAAATAGATATTTTTTTTATCGCTATTTTTTTCTATAAGAAAAAATTGCGAACTTTTTTTTAAGATATCAATAACTTTTAACGGATTAATTCTATAAAAAATAATTTCGTTATTTTTTATATCTTCTATTTTCAAACTGAACAATAGATTAAATTCAACTTTTTTGCCACCATCTTCGCATTTTCTTTCAATCTTTATATAAGATTCATATCTGCTATCCTGTTTTAGTGACATAACTTATCCTAAATTTTTTGTCTCTTTTTCAATTGCTTCCAAACTATCTTTACATATTTTACCATTAATCTCAATATCATAAACACAATCTTTAACAAAATCTAACGAAGATTTTTGTTCGGATATTAATTTTGAGATATTTTTTGTTCCAACAACTACTTTTTCCAGATCATTTTCAATATTTTCAAATACATTCTTAGCCCTATCTATCTCTTTTTTTACAAGATACGATTCTTCGCTCTGTTTTTGAAGTTTCATGGTTAAAATTTTAATTGAGTCTGAGATGTGATTTACTATATCGGTAATTTCATCGGTAGTTTGAATTGTTTTATTTGCTAATGTTCTAACCTCATCCGCAACTACAGCAAAACCCTTACCATGTTCTCCCGCACGCGCGGCTTCTATTGCGGCATTTAAGGCTAAAAGATTTGTTTGATCTGATATTTCTTTAATATTTTTTACCATCTCTTCGATTTTAACAGACTCTTCCGCCAAGTTATTAGCATCTTTTTTTATCTCTACGATTTCATCGGCAAACACTTCTACGCTCTCCATCGTATCACTTATTATTTCAAAGCCTTCCTGAGCTTCTTTATCTACATTAACTATTGATCTATAAACTTTTTGCGTATTATATGTTATTCCAATAATTGATTTTGTAAGAAGCTCCACAGATAAAGCAAGCTCAAATATTTCTTCTTGAAGAAAATTATTGTTTTCTTTTGCTTCTATAAAAATTTTATTTATATTTTTAGAAAAATATTTTAACTTTTTTTGAATTTCATTAAATCTAAATTTAATATCATTATACTCATCAACAAATTTTGTCAAAACCAAATCAATATCTACGTTTTTTTCTTTATTTAGTAAATATAAAGACTCCTTTAAATTATCTTTAAATTTTTTAATATCTTTATAGATAAAAAAAGCAAACAAAAAAGAAACCAAAAAAATAGCAAAGGGTAATATAAAAAGAAAAAGATTTTTAATATTTTCGCAATTAGTTAATAAAAATGCAAAAGAGAATATCAATGATAAACCCGTTAAGCTAGTAACCCATAAAAATAAAGTTTTTTCTATTTTCAT
>NZ_CEXZHP010000180.1:0-3005 GCF_982775275.1 Nitrosophilus sp. | reverse complement strand
CATTTTTTATAGCCTCATATGCTTCTTTACTCATCTGTATCTCTCCGCTTGCAACAGCAACTCTTTGGGTCTCATCTTTTACGCCTACATCTACCATTTTTGGACGTTTTTTTTCGTCTAGATGGGTTAAATTAGAGTTCATAATCAACCACCTTTGTTTGAGTATCGTTGTTTTTTAGCCATTTTACGATTGTTTGATGATAGGGATGAACGCGATATTTTTCAAGATCCTCTCTATTTTCAAAAGTAGTTATTAAAGCTAGATCGTAGCTTCTTTGGCTTCTTGAAAAATCAACTCCTACTTCAATATCTTTTAAAACCTCAACGTTTCCTTTCATGCTTAAAAGTTTTTCTTTGGCAATTTTTGCTAAACTAAAATCAGGAAACTTCATAAATACGATATGTTTTACCATTTTAATCCTTTAGGAGAAGATATGAAAAAAATGTTCATTGCTATTTTACCACTATTTTTATTAGCAAATGATACAAATTGCACAAAATGTTCACTTAATAAAAGCGAAATGCAGTGTAACTATTATGTAGCTAAGATGGCAGATAGCTCAAAAGCTAAATATTGCAAAGAGTATGCGGATTATCTTAATTTAACAAAGGTTTACGGAAAAGCTGCTTGGTATTATCTTTTGTCTTTAGAGCCTCAAAATGCAATCCAAGCTGCACAAAAAGCTGTTGAAATGGGAGAAAATTACGCATATGAGTATATTGCTGATGCGTATCTTATAAAAGGCGATAAAGCAAAAGCAAAAGAGTATTATAAAAAATTTAAAGAAAATGTTGGAAATGTAAATTTTTTTATAGAGAGAAATTTCAAAGTTTTAGATAAAATATACAAAGAGTTTAATAAAAAAGAGGCGATGAGTTTTTTAAAGGATTAGTTATGAGCGTAAATCCTCCAAAATATACCTATGAAGATTATAAGCTTTGGAAAGGTGATTGGGAGTTGATAGATGGATATCCTTTTGCAATGACACCAAGTCCTTACGGAAAACATCAAAAATTGATGATCAATCTTGGTAGATTATTTAGTGAACTTTTAGATGAGTGTGAGTGTGAAATCTATCCGGAACTTGACTGGATAATAGATGAGGAAAATGTCGTGCGACCTGATCTTGCAATATATTGTGAAGATGTTGAAGAGTATCCAAAAACTACGCCAAAGTTGATTATAGAGATTGTATCAAAATATAGTGCCAATAAAGATGAAGAGATAAAGTTTGAGCTTTATGAAAAAGAGGGGGTAAAATATTATATTTTAGCTTATCCGGATTTTAAAAAGGTTAGAGTTTTTAAGTTATTTGAGGATAGATATAAAAAGGTTTATGAGGGTGATGGCATATTTGAATTTGAGTTTTGCGATATTAAAGCAAATTTTTCTAAAGCTTTTTCGTAATCTTTTGGGTAGTTTATGTTTAAAAAGCTCTCTTCATCGCTAAAATCGATAAATTTAGTTTTTGAAAGCTTCAAAATATAGTTAAGTTTAAAATTTTGCTTTTTTATCTCATTTAAAATATTTGTTAAAATCGATTTTCTATAGACTCCAATAAGGGGATGGGGAAAGTTGGTTTTTGCTATAAGGGCATCAAAATCTTTATTTTTTTTGGCTTCTTGTACTATTTTTTCAATAATTTTTCTGTGGATAAAAGGGGTATCTACGCTAATTGCGAAAAATTCTTCAAATTGTTCAAAAATAACCTCAAAAGCTACAGTTGGAGCAAAGATCTCACTTTTGTCAAAAATAAGATCGGCTTTAAAATCAAACTTGTCTATTTTAGTAGATATATATACTTCATTGAAAATATCTTTTAATCTCTCATATTGAAACTTGGCAAGAGAGCTCTCTTTAAAAGGGAGCAAAGATTTGTCTTTGCCCATACGTGAACTTTTTCCGCCGGCAAAAATTACGCAAGGTATATCTATTTTTCGCAAAGCTTTAACTCTCCATCATATACTATATTTAAATTTTTATCTATTTTAACAAAAAAACCTCTAAATTTTACTCCCTCTTTTAAAGCCTCATAAAAAATCTTTTTAAACTCTTCATCTTTTGAAGGATGGGGCAAAAAGCATTTGCATCTTCTTACCGTCATTATCAATATATAGGCCTCAAATCCCTCTTTTTTTGCTTTGATTAGCTCTTTTATATGTTTTACTCCTCTTTTTGTGGGGGCGTTTGGAAAAAGACAAATGTTGTCTTCAACTAAGGAGCATCCTTTTAATTCAACAAATGAGTTATCCGCTTTAAAATCAAAACGGCTATTTAAAAATCTCACCTCTTTTTTTAAGTTTTTAGGCTTAAACCCAAGTATACCTTTTTCTATGGCACTATTAGCGATTGTAGAATGGAGTCTGCTGTTTATCAAAACCCATCCCTCTTCCATTTTAGCAGCGATTAGCGTATAGTCGGTTTTTAGTTCGTCTCTGTTTTTAAGTAAAAGTAGCTCTCTTTTTGGGGTTAATATCTCTTCAAGTCTTCCTGTATCTGCAATATGAACTTTTTTGATTTGGTTACCTACTTTTGCGGTAGCTAAGAAGCGATTTTGGCGTTTTATTAGAGAGCCGGTAGTTAGCTCTCCTAAGGTTTTTAAGCTAAAAAGTATCAATGCTTTGTTTTTGGTAAAAATGTCCAAAATATATATACTAACATAGCAGCAGTCATAATTAACAAAGTAAATCCAGCAATGATATTAAACATTTTCAAGTTCCTTTTCTAACTCTTCAAATTTATTCCAGATAGCTTTGCCAAAAAGAAAAAGTAAAAATACGACAACTAACCCAACCCCACCAACAATAATCATATATGGCGGCACTTTATGTATTAAAATATTATAAATAATGGTTACTATTCCAGTTATTATAGCTAAAATAGAGTAGATTATAGCTTTAAATAACTCTTTGAATCTATCTATTTTAGCTTTTATAGCATCTATTTTCATATCTCTCTTGGGTCTGCGATTTTTCCGGCTATAGCACTTGCTGCGGCGACTGCA
>NZ_CEXZHP010000179.1:0-3015 GCF_982775275.1 Nitrosophilus sp. | reverse complement strand
CCCTCGCTCACTCACCTAAATTTTATCTTTTTTTAGATAAAATAAGCAAAATTTTTGTAAAGGCGGGTTTTGGCGATAAAGATTGCTATCAACGGTTTTGGACGTATCGGAAGAAGCGTCGCAAGAGTGATTTTGGAAAGAGATGGCGTTGAATTGGTGGCTATAAACGATATTATACCTCTTCAAAGCGCAGCTTATCTTTTAAAATATGATAGCGTTCACAACTTTTTTGAAAAAAATATAACATTTAGTAACGATTGTTTAATCGTAAACGATAAAAAAATAAGATTTTATAACGAAGAAAATCCTAAAAATCTAATATTTAGCGATGTAGATGTGGTTTTGGAGTGTAGCGGTCTTTTTTTAACTTCTGGTGAGGTGGAGCATCATCTGCAAAAAGGGGTTAAAAAGGTTATCATCTCAGCTCCGGCAAAAGATAATACTCCAACCTTCGTAATGGGCGTAAATCACGAAAGATATAACGGAGAAAACATTATCTCCAACGCAAGCTGCACTACAAACTGTTTAGCCCCCATCGCAAAAATTTTAGATGATCATTTTGGTATAGAAAAAGGACTTATAACGACGGTTCATAGTTATACAAACGATCAAAACCTGCTAGATAATTTTCACAAACGAGATATCAGAAGATCTCGCGCCGCGGCGATCAATATGATACCAACTACTACAGGAGCGGCAAAAGCGATAGGCAAGGTTTTGCCTAAACTAGAAGGAAGGCTTGATGGAAGGAGCGTTAGAGTTCCGGTCCCAAATGTCTCTTTGCTGGATTTTGACGTGGTATTATCTAAAAAAACCTCAAAAGAAGAGATCAACGAGCTTTTTTTGAAATATTGTGAAGATGAACTAAAGGGCATCTTAGCCGTTGATAAAGATTTTAAAGTATCCGAAGATTTTATAAACAATCCTTATAGTTCGACGGTTGCTTTAGATTTAACGCAAGTAATTGATGGGAATTTCGCAAAAATAATGAGTTGGTATGATAATGAGTGGGGTTATGCCAATAGATTGGTTGATATGGCGATATGGATAAGTAGATGAGTTCACTCAACCACTCAACTACTCAACCACTCAACTATTTTAACCAATTAACTAACGATAAGGAAGGAGCAAAATGCATATAAAATCTATAAAAGAGTTGGAATTAGCCCAAAGCTCTGTTTTTATTAGATGCGATTTTAACGTTCCGATGGATGAGTTTGGAAATATAACCGACGATAGAAGAATACGCTCAGCCCTTCAAACTATAAGATACTGCCTTGATCACGACTGCAAAATCGTTCTTGCAAGTCATCTTGGAAGGCCTAAAGGGTATGATGAAAAATTCTCTTTAAAACCGGTGGCAAAGAGGCTTCATACTCTTTTAAAGCAAGAGATCGTTATGGCAAACGACGTAGTTGGAGAGGACGCCAAAAGAAAATTTGACTCTTTGAAAAACGGAGAGATACTGCTTTTGGAAAATTTAAGATTTGAAAAAGGAGAGACCAAAAACGATCCAAATTTCGCAAAAGAGCTAAGCAACTTTGGAGAGTTTTATATAAATGACGCCTTTGGGGTGAGTCACAGGGCTCACGCATCGGTAGAAGCGATTACTCACTATTATGATCAAAACCATAAAGGAGCGGGATTTTTGCTACTTAAAGAGATTCAGTTTTTTCACCATCTATTAAAAAGACCAACCCGACCTTTTGTCGCCGTTGTTGGAGGAAGCAAGGTTTCAAGCAAATTAAAAGCTTTAATAAATCTTTTGCCAAAAGTAGATAAAATGTTGATAGGCGGAGGAATGGCATTTACTTTTTTGAAAGCTTTGGGAGAAGAGGTTGGGAACTCTATAGTCGAAGATGATCTTATGCAAGATGCTTTAAATATAATAGAAGAGGCCAAGAGACTTGGAGTAAAACTCTATCTTCCGGTTGATTTTGTGGTTTCCCAAACCTTTAGCGAAGATACGCCTATAAAATATGTAACATACAAAGAGATTCCAAAAGGATGGATGGGACTTGATATAGGTCCGGCAACCGTTAGGCTCTTTAGAGAGGCTCTAAATGATGCGCAGACCATTTTATGGAACGGACCTATGGGAGTTTATGAGATGGATAAGTTTGCGAGGGGAAGTTTTCAGCTTTCTCACTTTATAGCTCAAAGTTACGCAACTAAGGTTATAGGCGGAGGAGATACCGCTGATCTTGTGCAAAGAGCGGGAGATGATGAGGAGATGACCTTTATCTCAACCGGAGGGGGAGCGAGTTTAGAACTACTTGAAGGAAAACTTCTACCGGGCGTCGCTGCGCTAATGGTAGAGAATGGAGAGGAAGAGTGATACTAGCGGCAAACTTTAAAACAAACCACACAAGAAGCTCAACGAAAGAGTATATAGATAAGTTAAACGCCTTTTTAAAGGACAAAAACATAAAAGAGACCGATATCTATATATTTCCGCCTTTTACGGCGCTTGATAGTTACGACACAGAAGCAAAGATAGGGGTTCAAAACGCATATCCGGCTATTAAGGGATCATATACCGGCGAGATAGGAGTTGAGCAGTTAAGTGAGTTTGATATAAAAACTATCATTATAGGTCATAGTGAAAGAAGGCATATTCTTGGAGAAAACCAAGAGTTTATTGCCCAAAAATTTCAGTTTTTCAAAGAGAAGGGATTTACCATATTTTACTGCATAGGAGAGACTCTTGAGGTTAGAGAAAGTTCAAAAGAGCTTATATTTTCCTATCTTGATATGCAGCTTGAGGGGATCGATCTAAATTATGAAAGATTGATCATAGCCTATGAACCCGTTTGGGCGATAGGGACCGGAAAAAGCGCTACTACCAAAGATATAGAAGAGGTGCTAGATTATCTATCCAAAAAAACCAAAGCCCCTCTTTTATACGGAGGTAGCGTAAAGCCTTCAAATATAAAAGAGATAGTCTCTGTCAAAAACTGTCAAGGAGCCCTCATAGGAACCGCAAGCTGGGATGTTGATAGTTTTTGTGAAATG
>NZ_CEXZHP010000178.1:0-3114 GCF_982775275.1 Nitrosophilus sp. | reverse complement strand
AAAAATCGCATCCGACTTGAGCGAAATTTAGTAATTTTTCAGAGCACTCAATTCCAAATTCCTATTTCCCATTTACCAATGTCCTATGTCCAATGTCTAATTTGGTTAAAATGGTTGAATGGTTGAGTTGTTGAAATAATTATGTAGTTTAGTTGATTAAAATTTGGGAGTATGACTTTGAAGATAATAAAAAATCCAATAAACCTAAAAAAAGAGTTAAAAAAACTCAAAGGAACCGTTGGCTTTGTTCCTACAATGGGAGCTTTGCATGAAGGGCATCTATCCCTTATAAAAAGAGCAAGAGATGAAAACGATATAGTAGTGGTCTCAATATTTGTAAATCCAACTCAGTTTTTGCCGGGGGAAGATTTTGAAAAATATCCAAGAAAAATCGAAGCCGATATAAAAATCTGTGAGCTTGCGAAAGTGGATTTTTTATTTACCCCTTTGATTGAGGATATTTATGATAAAGATGAAGTTTTGCTAAAAGCTCCAAAAATAAAGGGATATATATTGGAAGGCTTTAATAGACCGGGCCATTTTGACGGAGTGTTGCAAATAGTTAATAAACTTTTCAATATAGTAAATCCCACAAACGCTTATTTTGGTAAAAAAGATGCTCAACAGCTATATTTGATAGAAAAAATGGTTAAAAATCTTTATATGGACGTAAATATAGTCCCGTGCGATATAGTTAGAGAGCCAGACGGGCTTGCGATGAGCAGCAGAAACGTATATCTCTCAAAAGATGAAAGAGATAAAGCGCTTTTAATCTCAAAATCTCTAAAAAGAGCCGCTAAGATGATAATGCAAGGAAATTTGGATGTTGATGTTATAAAAAATGAGATGAAAAATATCTTAAAACCGATAAATATCGAATATATAGAGATAGTTAATAAAAATTTTGATAAGATAACTAAAATTGAGCCCGGAAATAGCATAATATTGGTTGCCGCTAAGGTTGGAGATACAAGGCTAATAGATAATATATGGATATAAAATGGAATGCAAAAAATTTTTAACAACCAAACTTCCAAAAAATAAAGAGAATAAAAAGGTTTCAGATATCGCTAAAGAGACTCTCTCTTTTATGGCAAAAAATCATATCCCCTTAACGCCGAAAAATTATGAAGAGTGGTTTTTTGTAATGTGTAAAGCTATAGAAGATAATCATCTTTTAACTACCCAAAATCTATTTTTGCTTTATGAGGAGTATCTAAAAGATAAGCCTGCTATATTAAACGATTTTGACGCAAAAGAGGTCTCAAAAGAGTTAAAAAATATAGTAAACGAATCAGAATTTATCATAAGAGTTATTGATGAAAATATAGAAAAACATGGAGAGTATATAACCGATAGTAAAGAGGCAATTGAAAAAAAAGACACAAAAAGAATAGAAAAACTTAAAAAAAAGATAGAGGAT
Source organism: Nitrosophilus sp. (assembly GCF_982775275.1). Taxonomy (NCBI): domain Bacteria; kingdom Pseudomonadati; phylum Campylobacterota; class Epsilonproteobacteria; order Nautiliales; family Nitratiruptoraceae; genus Nitrosophilus; species Nitrosophilus sp. The sequence goes on along the minus strand of NZ_CEXZHP010000178.1, from coordinate 1,691 downwards.
TTGGAAAAAGAGAATAAAAAATTAAAAGAGAAGATTTATAATAACAGATATATATTGGACTCTCTTGAGGAAAAATTTAAAGAGTATAAAAAACTCTCATATATCGATCCGCTAACCGGACTTTTAAATAGAAGAGCCTTTGATGAAGAGGTAATGAGATTAAAAGATATGGTTCCCTTTTCCATAATATATCTTGATATAGACAATTTTAAAATGATAAACGATAATTTTGGGCATAATGTAGGTGATGAGGTATTAAAAGAGATAGGGGAGATCTTAAACAATTTTATTAGAAGAGATACTAAAGCATTTAGAATGGGAGGGGAAGAGTTTGCCATAATCTTGCCAAACGTTGATGAGAAAGATAGTTATAAAATAGCTGAAAGAATTAGAAAAGTTATAGAAAATCATAATATAAGAAAAGATGATAAAATCATTTCATATACCGCAAGTTTTGGCATAACTTCCTATAAAAAGGGAGAAGATTTGCAAGATCTATTAAAAAGAGCCGATGAAGCTATGTATCAAGCAAAAAAGGCGGGCAAAAACAGAGTATTTACTCTTTTATGATTTTAAAAATCTCATCTATTATAAATTTTGCACCATCTAAACTGTTTAGAGTCGATAAATTTTTACTTATTTGATGAATATCTGATTTGATGATCTCAAAAAACTCCTTTTTTTTATCTTTTTTTACTAAAAATGCAAAGCCCCTATCAGTTAAAAATTTGGCGTTGAAATATTGATGGTTGCCCGCTGCGTAGGGGTATGGAAAAAAAAGGGTGGGAATAGCGTTTGATGTAAGCTCCCATAAAGTGCTTGCTCCGGCTCTGCTAACCGCAAAATCGGCAATAGAGATTTTGTCTGCTATATTTTTATCAAAATCAAAAATATCTACTTCTATTTTTAGTTTTTCATACTCCTTTTTAACCCTTTCAAAATCTTTTTTTCCGGTTTGATGAGAGATATTTATGCCCATTTTTTTTAGATCTTTAGCCACCGACAATGCAAAATCGTTAATCTCCCTTGCTCCCTGACTGCCACCTAAAAATATAATATTTTTTATCTCTTTTCTAACTCTTTTTTTTAAAATAAATTCCTTAGATACAGGGTATGGATCAAAGGGAGGCAAAAATGAGCAAAAAACTCTTTTTGAAAAAGGGGATAATATTTTATTCAATCTTCCCATAACAGCGTTTTGTTCATGTATAAAAAGAGGAGTATTTGTCAAAATCGCCCCAATGCTTGCGGGAGCCGCTGAATATCCTCCTACGCTAATTACGGCTTTAATATTTTCTTTTTTGATTATTTTTATACATTTTCTTGAGGCTTTAGCTATTTTTAACAAAGATTTTAATCTATCCAAACCCTTCTTATTAACAACTCCGAAAGTTTCAAAAAAATATCTTTTACTAAAACCTTCATCTTTTTCAAACCAGTCTCTATCTTGTCCATAATTTGAGCCTATAAAAATAGGCTTTAACCCTTTAGAGTTTAATTCTTCTTTTAAAGCTTTAACTATTGAGAGGTGTCCTCCGGTTCCTCCTCCTGTAATGATTATATTCAGTTTTTCCCCCTTATCTTTTTAACCCGGATTTTGCAATAGACTTTATCACATTAGCACTTTTCATTGAGCTTATAGGCAATTAAAAATTTTTTGACTTATCACCTTGTAGATAAGCCTTCAAAAT
>NZ_CEXZHP010000177.1:0-3123 GCF_982775275.1 Nitrosophilus sp. | reverse complement strand
ATTCCCAATTCCCATTTACCAATGTCCAATGTCCAATGTCTAATGTCTAATTTGGTTAATAGGATAAAAGATGAAACTAAGTTATTTAGCAAATGAGTTAAATTTAGAATTAATTGGAGAAGATAAAGAGATTGAAAGGATTCAAAGCCTTGATAAGGCTAAAGAGAAAGATCTCTCTTTTTTAGAAAATTCAAAATATTTAAATAAACTAAAAAAAACAAAAGCTGCGGCGGTAATTATAGAGAAAAAAAACATAGATTATCTTCCAAAAAATGTATCCGCTTTAATAAGTGACGAACCATATCTAACTTTAGCATATATTTCGAAATATTTTGCAAAAGAACCATATCAAACAGATGGAAAAAAGCCTAAAATAGGAAAAAATTGCAAAATAGCGCCAAATGTTTATATCGGATTTGATACTGTAATAGAAGATAATGTAACATTAATGTCCTCGGTTGTGGTAGGAGATAACGTCAAAATTGGAAAAAATACAATTATTTATCCAAACGTAACAATATATAGAGACTGCGTAATTGGAGATAACTGTATTATCCATGCGGGGACTGTAATTGGAAGCGATGGATACGGATTTGCTCATACTAAGGATGGAAGACATATAAAAATTTATCAAAACGGCAATGTTGTTATTGAAGATGATGTAGAAATTGGAGCAAACTGTTGCATAGATAGGGCGGTTTTTGATTCTACTATCATTAAAAAAGGGACAAAACTTGATAATTTAATTCAAATAGCCCATAACTGTGAAATTGGCGAAAATGTCTTAATGGCTTCCCAAGTTGGAATATCAGGTTCTTCAATATTGGGAAGAAATGTAGTTATGGGCGGTCAAAGTGCGACTGCTGGACATCTTAAAATTGGCGATTTTGCTGTGATTGCCGCGCGAGGCGGTGTTACAAAATCTATAGAGGGTGGAAAAACATACGCAGGCTTTCCTTTAATGCTTCATAAAGAGTGGCTAAAACTTCAAGCTATCTTAGCAAGGATGGTAAAAAAAAACTAAAAATCAATAGATCGCTCAATTTTTTTTAATAAAATTGTGATATACTTTTTTAAATTATACATTTAGTTAAGGAGAATAAAATGGCTAAAACTCAAAATGAAGTAAAAATATTAAATCTTTACGGAACAAAAGATGGAATAATAAGCGTAGCTCATATAACAGAGCCTTACGGCCCAGATAGCGAGCCTGTCGTTAGTATAGGAATATCACTAAATGGAAACGCAAAAGATCCCGAATGGAAAGTTCATATACCTTATGAAAATATTGATGATTTAATAGATGCGCTAAAATTGGCTAGGGACGAGTTTGGGAAAGATTATATTCCCCAAGAAATAAATCCAGATGTAGATGAAGGTATAGTTGGAGGAGAGTAATCATCTAAAAGTGCAGCTCATTGAGCTGCAAAATCTCTCTCCCGTTGCTTCATGGCCTGTATATTTACTCCAATCAAGCTTTGGAAAATTTTTTGATATTTTTTCATACTCCTCTTTTGATATTTTGGAAAAAGGCATTTGTGGATATATATGATCGCTTTTTGGAAGAAGTGTGACAGATTTTATCATAGGTAAAAACTCTTTTAAAACTTTTGAGATATCTTTTGGCGAGAAATCTTTGGAGAATTCTATCGTATTAGATACCATATTGTCCGACCATTCTCTTTGCAAAGTAGCCAAAATCATCATCTGCTCCCAAAGGGAGACATTTTCTAAACTTTTTGGATTTTCATATTTAATGGGAAATTCAAAAACTAACGTGTTTTGATCATAAATATCCACTTCAAAAGGAACGCCGGAATTTTTAAGAAATTTGCCAAGTTCGCTATTTTTACCAATTCTTATTCGCCTAATAGCATATTTAAAAGGTGGATAATGCATTCCTGGACTTGTTCCAGCAAGTATGCTAATAGTGCCAGAAGGTTTTACTGCTGTTACTTTTAATGAAACGGGAATTCCGGCTTCTTTAGCTAAATTTTTGTTTATTTCTCTTACTTTTTTATAACCGATTCTTAGCCATTTTATTAATGTTTCAAAACCTCTTTTTTCTATAAAATCTGTTACTCCAGATATACTTACGCCAACTCTTCTATTTCGTGCTATTATCTCATTTGTCTCTGGCCTATGAGTAGGGAGTAAATTAACTGTAGAAGCGTAAAAAGTTGCAAATTCGATCATTTTTAAAAATTCATCTAAAGATTCGCATTTGGATATGAAAATTTCTGCTAAATTACAAAGTTCATAACTCTCAAGAGCTATTTCTCCGCAAGGATTGCTAAGCCACGCCTTATCTTCGATTATTTCACCGAATCTTCCATATTTTTGCATATTTTCAAGATTTAATATCCCGGGCTCTCCGTTTTTTACTATAAATTTGGATATATTTTCTAAAACTTTATAATCATCTAAATTTTTTATAACTACAGAATTATTTGAAATCCATCCAATTTCTGCTCTTTGTGGATATTTATCATAATTTTTTAAATTTAAAAAGGTCTCATCATATGGCGATCCTATTGCTATTTGAGCTGATCGCCTGATATTTCCGGAAACTACGCATACTCCAAGCTCGTTAAAAATATCAACAACGCATCTTGTTTTATCAATTTTTCCATCAAGATAATCATCCAAAGTTTTTTCTAAATTTTTATGAAGTTTTTTTAAAGGTTCTGGTCCGCCGGCTATCCCTCCAAAACTTTTAAGTTCGCTTCCGGCTGGTCTGATTTTTGAATAGTCAAATCTATAAAAAGGTTTTTTGTTTATGTAGCTATCTAGTAAAAGCCTTACAGATTTTACCCATCCCTCTTTTGAGTCTTCAATAACATAAATTAGAGGATTTTTTTTGTTTGGTTTGTATGCTTTTCCGTTCCATGCGGTATTAAATCCAACTCCCGCACCTACCATAAGCATATCCATCGTCCAATCAGCGGCATTTACAAGATCTGTTGTATCAACCGCGGCACAATTATAAAGTGCTGCACTCCCCCTTTGGTATATATAATCTGTTCCCATAATCCACAATCCTCTGCCAGGAGGGAGCCATTTCATTTTAAAAGCGTTTATTGCCATCTCTTTTGCAAATTCAAGATAATCTTCATCTTTAAA
>NZ_CEXZHP010000176.1:0-3182 GCF_982775275.1 Nitrosophilus sp. | reverse complement strand
AATTTAATAGACGTAAAAGGAAAAGGGGCGTTGATTGTTTTTGAAAATATCAACGAAAAAACAGATAGATTAAAAGATATTATAAAAAGTGCTGGTATAAAAGTAAAAAACCCAAAAAACATAGATAAAGCCATCTGGCAAAAATATCTATTTATCGCTTCAACCGCAGCTTTGACTTCGTTATATAACGAAACTTTTGGAGAAATAGCAAAAAATCATTTAAATGAATTTAAAGAGCTTTTGCAAGAGATTAAAAAAATCGCAAACCAAAAAGGTATCATGTTAGATGAGGAAGATGTTAAAAAATGTATAGATCTTCTTCAAAAATCTCCTCCCAATTCAAAAACGTCGATGCAACTGGATTTTGAAAATAGACAAAAAAGTGAATTAGAAAATATTTTGGGCTATTTGAAAAAAGAGTCAAAACTAATCGAAAATATTTATAATAAACTTTATCAAAAGCAGGGGCAATAAAGACCCCCATAAAAATCTTATTGTAAAAAGCAACACGAACAACAACTTCTTTAGCTTTGTTTTAATTTTTAATATTCTTCACACATCTTATATTTAAAAAATTTTTCGTTAATGACAAATAAAAATAATCAACCAAATTGTCTATTTGATTTTTAATTAAAAATTCATCTTTTTCATTTTTCTATCCCGCAAAGTTTTAGTAAAGCCTCGCTGTTTGGTTCTCTTTTTGCAAAAGCTTTAAAACTCTCCATCGCAGGTCTACTTCCACCTTTACATAATATCTCTTGTAGGTAACTTTGAGCGATCTCTTCATTATATATTCCGTTATCAACAAACATAAAATAGGCATCAGCGCTTAAAACTTCTGCCCATTTATAGCTATAATATCCTGCTGCGTATCCTCCGGCAAAGATATGAGAAAAGCTCCATTGAAATTTATTATATTTTGGAGGTTTTATAACGCTAACCTCTTTTCTGACCATATCCAAAATCTTTTGAACATCAACTGGATAATCCATATGTATTAGCATATCAAAAAGTGCAAATTCTAGCTGCCTTACCATTGCCATAGCGCTTTGAAAATTTTTTGATGCAATCAATTTATCAATCATCTCATCACTTAAAACTTCGCCGGTTTTATAATGGTGGGCAAACTCTTTTAATACCTTTTTTTCGTAAGCGAAATTTTCCAAAAACTGACTCGGAAACTCAACCGCATCCCATTCAACACCGCTTATTCCGCTGATTGCTGGTTCTGTAACTTCGCTAAGTAGATGATGAAGGGCGTGGCCCATCTCGTGAAACAGAGTCACTACATCGCTTGGTTTTAGCAAAGAGGGCATATCTTTGGATGAAGGAGCAAAATTTGCCACTATATAGGCAATAGGATAAATCTTTTTTCCTTTTTCGTCAATATGGTGAGTTATCCATTCATCCATCCATGCCCCGCCTCTTTTTCCTACTCTTGCCTCAAGATCCATATACAATCTTCCAACAAGCCTATTTGGCAAACTTATTTCATAACATTTTACGCTCTCGTGCCATACTGGAGTTTTTATCTCTTTAAAAGAGAGTTTAAAAAGCCTATTTAAAAATTTAAATAGTCCGTTGACGGTTTGATTTTTTTCAAAATATGGTCTATAAAGTTCTTCTTCAAAATCAAATTTTTCTTTTTTCAATTTTTCGCTAAAATAGGCTATATCGTAAGCTTGGAGTTCTTTATCAAACCCTTTTTCTCTGGCAAAATTTTTTAACTCTTCAAACTCTTTTTTTGCTTGATTTTTACTTTTTTTGGCAAGATCTCTCAAAAAATTTACAACTTCTTTAGGCGATTGTGCCATTTTTGTTTTAAGGCTAAGTTCTGCGTAATTTTCGTATCCCAAAATATTTGCCTTTTCATATCTTAATTTTAAAATCTCATCTATTAACTTTTCGTTTTGAGGAGCTCTTGTAACGTAAGCTTTGTAGAGCTCTTCTCTTTTTTCTCTGTTGCTGCCGTATGTCATATACGCTACAAAACTTGGTTGTTTTAATGTAAATTTATAATATGTTTTACCATTTTTTTGAAATTTTGCAGCCTCAAGATCGGTTTTTGGAAGCTCTTTTACATCTTCAAACCTATCTATTATCATTTCATACTCATCTGTTGCTTTTAAAAGATTTTGAGCAAATTTTGAGTTTAAATCGCTTAATGCTATATTTATCTTTTTTATTTTATTTTTTTCCTCCTTTTTAAGTCCTACACCGCTAAGTTCAAACTCTATTATTAAATCTTTTAAAACTTTTCTTTTATCTTTAGATAAAATTTCTTCTTTTTCAATCTTTTTTAAAGATTTATATATCTTTTCATTTTGTCCAATTTCGGTATGATATTGACTAAGGACTGGCAATAACTCGTTGTATGCTTTTTCGGTAATTTTGGAATTTTTTACATAATTTAGATGTGAAATCGGACTAAAATAAAATCCAAGCTCTTCTTCCATAAGTTGCAAAGGTCTTACAAAATTTTCATAATTTTTATTTTCTATATCCAAAAGCATTTTTATTTTTTTTCTATTTTTTTCTATTATATTAAGAACATGTTCTTTTTGCGTTTGGATATTTGACTCGTTAACCTTAAATTCAGGAAATATCATAAATTCTCCTTTGAAATTTTTATTATTATACATTTATATCATAATTTTATCTCTATAAAGTATAATTTTTCCTAATAAAGGAGATTTTATGTTAAAAACTATTTTATATTTATCTTTGATAAACACTTTGCTTTTTTCTCAGATAAATTGGAATGATAGCTACAATAGCGCGTTAAAAAAGGCAAGAGAGCTTAAAAAACCTCTTTTTATTTTTATGGAGAGAAAAAATCCACCTTGTAGATGGTGCCAAAAAATGGAAAAAGAGACCTTAAATGACGAAAAAATATCCCAAATTATAAACAAAAACTTTATCCCCGTAAAAATCGCAAAAGAAAAAAAAGATTATCCCCCTTTTTTAGACTCAAAATATGTTCCTACAATATTTATATTAGACTATAAACAAAAGCCAATAACAAAAATAGTAGGCTATTGGGGAATAAACGATTTTGAGAGCGATTTAAATTATATATTGAAAAAAATAAAAAAAGATAAATCCTTTTAACAAGGATATGCTAAGCAAAGGAGGACAAATGCAAAATATACCAATTTACGATCCAAGCGAAGAGATTAAAA
>NZ_CEXZHP010000175.1:0-3208 GCF_982775275.1 Nitrosophilus sp. | reverse complement strand
AAAATTATAAAAGCAATTAAAGAGACTGAAATCCCTTTATTAAAAAAAATAGTCATAATTAAAAATATAAAAATTAGTAATGAAAGATATTTTTTGATATTTTTATTAAAATCGGGAGTAACGTAAAACATAGGTATAACTTGATAGGAAACCCCAACTATCAAAAGCCCAACCCAGCCAAAAAAAGCCCAAATGGCATGAAAATTTAAATATTCGTAAAAGTTATTTTGTATATTTGAGCTTCCTATCGAAAAAAGAAGATATATGCCTATTATAAAGGCTATAAGAAAAGAGATCAAGGCAAATCTCATAGCTAATATCGTAGCTGAGCTAAATGAGGCTTTAAATAGTTCATATAAGGTTATAAATATAAAAATCCCTATACTAAAAAATAGAAAAACTAAACTAAAATGCAAAATAAAATAGATATCATAAAAAAAACCTATAAAAAATAAAAAAACTCCTAAAACTAAAAATATGTGAATAATTTTTGAAAAAAGCAGAGGTTTTGGAAATTTTACCCCAACCAAAACAGGAAGCATCTGTTGCATCGCGCCAATCATAACCATACTCATAAATCCAAGAGTATAAATATGCAAAATCGCAATAGTTTTAGGAGAATAGATATTTGATATATTATCTGCGAAAAATATAAAAATAGCTCCTATTATGGCAAACAGTGGCGCGGTTATAAAAAATCTCAAAGGTGCTTCAAAAGGAGGAGCTTGATCTAAAGAGAGTCCCTTAAACATTATTTATAAGCTCCAAAACTTTCTCCTTATCCTTTTTAAAAAATATATAAATATGATAATCTTTGTTATCCTCTTTTATTATATAATCATATCCGATTGCTTTTATTTTATTGATTAAAAGTTCGGGCACCATTCTATGAATTTGGTGAATATAGCTTTTGCCTTCTTGTATATTTTGCAAAGCCGACATTACAAGCTGCATAGGAGCAGGAGCTTCAAACTCTCTTGTATCAACAACGATCTCTTCCATACACCTCCCCTAACTTATTTTTTTCATTTCATTTAAAATGGCTTCTTTGTCAAAGGGTAGTTGTTCGGCCATATTGTATAAGATCTGCTCTTCTTTCATATTATGCTGTTGGGTCATTATCATAAAAGTTTCGCCAAGTCCTAAAGCTTTTTCTTGATTTTTATTTTCTATCGCTTCACCTAACTGATCAATAATGCTTCTTATTTGTGCGTGTTCCATCTTCATTACATATATTGGGCCTTCTCCTCCACCGACAAACTCTTCCATTTTAGGAAAAAGCACCTCTTCTTCCATCGCAAAATGTTTTAGCATCGCTTTTTTAAATGGTATAAAAAGCTCTAAAGCTTTTTCAAAATCACCTTCATTTATCGCCTCTTCAAGAGGAGCATAAAGGTTATCGCACTCTCTGTGATCGTGAGTCATATACTCTTTTATAGACATAAATATCTCCTGTTTTTTTATTAGTATTTTATCTAAAAATTGGAATTTGATAATGATTAAAGTCAAGAGGAGAAAGGAGGAGGCAACAAAAGTTGCCAAAATACTATTTTTTTACGTTAAAGCCTATCCATGTAACTGCGGATACTGCCATTAGAGCTCCATATACTATTCCGAGCAATTCAGAAGGCGCCATTTTTTCTCCTTATGATTTTTATTATAAAAATTTATAATAAGAAAAACTTTAGCAAGAAGTTTTTCTTATATATCCATGTTAGGATACTATAAATAAAACTTATCTTAAAATAGAGGAAAAAGATATTGATTGATAGAAGATTTGCGCTACGGGGCAATATTTAATAAAAAAAGCTTTTTATATTATTCAAAAAAAATGATTATTTCGAGGTTTGTTCTTTTTGAGCTTGAGCGATTAAAACATCTTCTATTATTTTATCTATGTCTCCATCAAGTATAGCTTCTACGTTTGAATAAGCTTTATTGCTTCTATTGTCTTTTACCTGTTGATATGGGGCTAAAACGTAACTTCTTATCTGATGGCCCCAACCTATCTCGCTTTTTTCAATTCCCTCCTCTTCAGCTTTTCTTTTTTCAAGCTCCAGCTCATAGAGTCTACTTTTTAACATTTTCATTGCGGTTGCTCTATTTTTGTGCTGGCTTCTATCGTTTTGGCATTGCACGACTATGCCCGTTGGAATATGTGTTATTCTGATGGCAGAATCTGTTTTATTAACATGTTGTCCCCCAGCGCCGCTTGCTCTGTAAGTATCTACTCTAATATCTTTATCTTCAATTACGATATCTATATCATCATCAACTTCGGGACTTACCATAACAGAAGCAAAGGAGGTATGGCGTCTTGCGTTTGAGTCAAAAGGGCTGATTCTAACAAGCCTATGTATGCCGTTTTCAGCTTTTAAATACCCGTATGCGTTTTCTCCTTTTATAATAAAGCTAACATCTTTTATACCTGCCTCATCACCCTCTTGATAATCTAAAATTTCAACTTTAAATCCATGCCTTTCAGCCCATCTTAGATACATTCTATAAAGAATGCTTGCCCAGTCTTGAGATTCGGTTCCTCCAGCGCCTGGATGAATGGTAACGATAGCGTTTTTGTCATCATTTTCACCGCTTAACATAGTTTCAATCTCAATTTTATTGACTTTTTCTTCAAGTTCGTTTGCTTCATCGTATAATAGGTTTAAAGTCTCTTGATCTTCTTCTTGTAACGCCATTTCAAATAGCTCTTTTGCATCTTCTACGGCATTTTTTGCTTCATTATATTTTTCTAAAATTCTTGATATTTTATTTTTTTCTTTTTGTATTTCTCCGGCTTTTTTGGCGTCATTCCAAAAATCTGGCGAATTTTCAAGCTCCTCAATTTCTAAAACTCTTTTTTGTAAGCTATCAGGTTTTATTATATTTTTAATATTTTCTATCTTTTTTTGAAGTCTTTTTAAAAGTTCGCTATATTCGTAGCTATCCAAAACTTTTCCTTTTTATAAATTTTTAATAAAATAATGGTGTAATTATACTATATCTATTGTGAGTGGTTTAATAGTTAAAATAGTTGAGTAGTTGAGTGGTTGAGTAGTTAGGTGGAAGGCTGAAGGTTGAAGGGAGAAGGCGGTAAGGAGGTAAGTGAGCGAGGGCAAACCGAAGGTTTAGAACGATAACTGCTTATCGTTCGTACCCGAGCGAAGGCTGCGATTTTATGTGAGCCCTAAAATAAGATTTTAGTGGCGAA
>NZ_CEXZHP010000174.1:0-3212 GCF_982775275.1 Nitrosophilus sp. | reverse complement strand
ACAGAGGCAAAGCAGTTTGCCTCTTAAAGCCTAACGGCTTTGCCCTCGCTCACTTATTTTTCATTCCTGAAATAGAGTGGATATAGGCATAATCTATCTTTATATCTTTTTCTTTAGGCAAATTTGAAGCCAATTTATAAAGGGTATCTTCAAAATCTTCAAAAAGATAGTTAGCTAGGCTTCCTGGGATTGGATTTATTTCGTTTAGATAGATATCTCCATTTTTTACAAAAAAATCGCACCTAATTATCGCTCCGTTAAATAAGGGATCATATATCTTTTTAAATGTCTCTTTAATTCTATTTTCCAAATCCAAAGGCAAATGAGCAGCTTCTATTTTTTGATTTCTTGAAAAATCCAAATACTTCTTTTCAAAATCTAGTATTTCGCTTTTTTTAGGCTCTTCAATTATTGAAAATATAAATTCAGAAGCTTTGCATCCGGCTAAATTATACTCTTTTATTCCCTCTATAAAAGGTTCTACTATAACCTCATCATCAAATTCAAAAGCCACGTCCAATGCATAACTTAACTCGCTACTCTCTTTTACAACGCTTACGCCAATAGAACTTCCAAGTCTTAGAGGCTTTATTATAATAGGAAATTCAAACTCAATAGGTTTAATATCCCTTTTTTTAATAATTTGATACTCAATTATTTTTATTCCAAGCTCTTTAGCGAAAATCTTGGTAAAATGTTTATTAAAACTAATAACGCTGCCCTCAACTCTTGGACCAATATATTCTATACCAAAATAATCAAATAGCGCCGCAATTTTTCCATCTTCTCCATCTCTTCCGTGTATGAGATTTATAGCAACGTCAAACTCTATCTTTTTCTCTTTTAAAAGACTTTTTTGATAAAAGCCTCCTTTTTTCAAAATCAAACTCCCAGACTCTTTATAACTTTTTGAACTAAAATATTTTGATTTCATATTTTTATTATCGATTAGATAAAAATCTCTATTTTCATCAACAAAAATAAAAACTAAATCGCTTTTTAATTTCTCTTTTAAAACTATTGCGCTTACAATGCTTATTTCATGTTCAAAACTTGAACCGCCAAAAATTATCGCAAATTTCAAATATTCTCCTTTATATTTTTTGGATTTTTTTCAAAGCCTCTTTAACTAAAGAAGCCGTATCTTCGCCATTACACTCTTTTAAAACTTTTTGAATCTGCTCTTTTTTAAATCCAAGGGTCTCTAAAGCAAGCTCTGCTTCAATAAAGGCTGAACTTTTACTCTCTTTTTTGCTAAGATCAAATTCTCCAAGCTCTACCAATATCCTTGATGCACTCTTTGGGCCGATACCTGGAACTTTTTTTAGCATATTTACGTTTTTTTCTTTTACTATTTTTACAAAATTATCCGGTTTAAATGTAGAGCATATAGCAATTGCCACCTTTGGGCCAACACCGTTTAATTTGATCAATCTATCAAACATTTTCTTTTCATTTATATCCAAAAACCCATATAAAGTCTCGCTATCTTCTCTTACTATATGAGTAATATGTAATTTTATATTTTTCTTATCTATCTCGCTACTACAATTTATAGAGACCTTTACTTCATATATAACTCCGTTAACGTTTATATGAACAAAAGTGGGCTCTTTTTTTATAACTTCGCCAATCAATCCTACTATCAAAATTTTCTCCAATCTTTTTTAAAACGTTATTTTAGTAAAATTTTGATAAACTTTTCAAAAAAACGGAAAAAATGTTAAAAAAGATTTTTACAAACAGTTTTGGAATACTTTTTTCAAGAATTTTAGGGTTTATAAGAGATCTCTTAACAGCCTCTATCCTTGGAGCAAATATATATAGTGATATCTTTTTTGTTGCTTTTAAATTTCCAAACCTCTTTAGAAGGATTTTTGCCGAAGGGGCATTTGCTCAAAGCTTTTTACCATCATATATAGCAACTAAACAAAAAAACGTTTTTGCTTTTATTATATTTGTTAGATTTTTTTTGATTATTTTTCTTTTTTCCATTATAGTAACTATTTTTTCTCCCTATTTTACAAAAATCATTGCTTTTGGATTTGATGAAAAAATAATAAATTTAGCCTCGCCATATGTTGCTATAAATTTTTATTATCTTGATTTTATATTTTGTGTCACTTTTTTGGCCGCACTTTTACAATATAAAGAGCACTTTGCCACAACGGCTTTTTCTACGGCCCTTTTAAATCTATCTTTAATATCGGCTTTGATTCTTTTTCAAACATATTCAAAAGAAAAAATCGTTCTTGCCTTAAGTATCGCTGTTTTAATAGGAGGTTTGTTACAACTGCTTGTTCATTTTTATATGGCAAAAAGATTTAATATATTAAAAAATCTAATTTTGGCATGTAAACTCTATAAAAGAAAAAAAGAGTTAATAAAAGATGATCTAATTAGATTTTATAACAACTTCTTTCCCGCTATTTTAGGTAACTCCACAGCTCAGATATCGGCTTTTTTAGATACATGGCTTGCCTCTTTTTTAGTAAGCGGCTCTATAAGTTACCTATATTACGCAAATAGGATTTTACAGCTTCCTTTGGCTCTTTTTGCTATAGCTACTGCAACTGCCCTTTTCCCTACCATATCCAAAAATATTAAAAACAAAAATCTAAAAGTAGCAAAAAAGAGTCTAAAAAAAAGTTTTTGGCTTTTAATGTTTTTGCTTGGCTTTTCAACTCTTGGAGGCATAATCTTATCAGAAGAGATTATTAAAATTTTGTTTGAGAGAGGCTCTTTTACATCAATCGACACTAAAAATACCTCTTTAGTATTGGCAATGTATATGATCGGACTTTTGCCTTACGGAATAAGCAAGCTTTTTTCTTTATGGCTTTATGCAAATCATAAACAAAAAGTTGCCGCAAAAATCTCTTTAATATCTTTATTAATAAATATAATCTTTTCAATATTACTTATTTTTTATCTAAAAGCCGCAGGACTTGCTTTGGCTTCAAGCATAGCCGGATTTGTGCTTGTAACACTAAATATAAAAGAGTTTGGAGTTAGAGAGTTTTTAGATATAATTTCGTCTAAAATAGCGATTATTTTTTTATTTTTATCATTTTTTGAAATCGCTATATTATATTTTTTAAAAGGTATAATAAATGTTTATCTATGATAGTGCCCAAAAAAAAGAGGTGGAGTTTATACCGGTTAATAATAAAGAAGTTAGGATCTACGTTTGCGGCCCTACTGTTTATGAT
>NZ_CEXZHP010000173.1:0-3216 GCF_982775275.1 Nitrosophilus sp. | reverse complement strand
TTTAACCTTAAAGTCAAAAAGCGGTGGCTAAGGTGCCAAAATCGGCCCATCTGGTTATATGTAGCCAAAAATTTTGAAAGTTTTTATAAATTTAAAAATATAGTTATTACCTCTTCAGAAAATGAGATAGAGTTGATGAAAAAATATGCAAACTATGATTTTGTCGTTGGTGGAGAGAGCAGACAAGACTCTTTGCTAAGGGCTTTAGAAAGGGTTAAAACCCCTTATGTTTTAGTTAGCGACATCGCAAGAATTTGTATCAAAGAGAGTTTTGTAAAAAAGATAATAGAGTATTTAGGTAAAGCAGACTGCATCGCTCCCTATATAACCGTTAGCGATACGGTGGTGTATAAAAACGAAACAATAGATAGAGATGATGTAAAACTTATCCAAACCCCTCAGCTATCTAAAACCGAAATATTAAAAAAGGCTCTATCACAAAATAAAATCTTTACCGATGAAAGCAGCGCCGTTAAATGGTTTGGGGGAAAAGTTTTATATATTAAAGGAGATAAAGCCCATAAAAAACTGACATATTTAGAAGATTTAAAAGAGTTAAAATGTCTAAAACCCCCTGCAAAAACTATTTTTAGCGGGAACGGTCTTGATATACACCCCTTTGTTGAAAATAAACCTATGATGTTGGGAGGAGTTGAGATAACAAAAGAGTATGGATTTAAAGGTCATTCAGATGGAGACGTTTTGATCCATTCCATAATAGACGCTTTACTTGGAGCCGCCGGTTTTGGCGATATAGGAGAGTTTTTTCCAGATACCGAGGAAAAATATAAAAATATAGACTCAAAACTTCTTTTAAAAGAGATAGTAGATATTTTAAATAAAACCGGATTTGAAATAATAAATATAGACTCAACGATAATCGCTCAAAAACCTAAAATCTCCCCTTTTAAAGAGAAGATAAAAAATAGCTTATGCGAAATTTTAAAAATCGAAAAATATCAAATAAACATAAAAGCCACAACCGCGGAAAAATTGGGTTTTATAGGTAGAAAAGAGGGAGTTGCCATAATAAGCTCGGCAAATTTAAAATATTTTGATTGGCATGAGGCCCTAGGAGGTTTAAAATGAAAATAATGATTGTTGAAAATGAGATATATCTGGCTCAAAGCATAGCCGCAAAACTTGCGGAAATCGGTCATACGTGCGAAGTTGCGGCAACCATCAAAGAGGCTATTAAGGATGAACACTTTGACGCGGTTTTACTATCTACAAACATAAACGGACAAGATTTTTATCCGGTAATTGAGCATTATAAAGACTCAATAATAATATTGCTGGTTTCGTATATTAGTAACGATACGGTATCAAACCCCCTAAAAGCCGGAGCTAAAGATTATATATTAAAGCCCTTTATGATGGAAGAGCTAATTAGAAAAATAGATCATTTTAGAGATTATGAACAGTTAAAAAAAGAGAACGAAGCTTACAAAAAATATCTAAAATTTTCTCTAAAAGGTATAAACATCGACCCAATATCCACAAAAATAAAACTTCCGCTTATGATAAAAACAAATTATCAAAAATATGCGGACTTTTACGCTTTTGAATTTTCAAAATCTTTAGGAGAGCCTTTTAGATTCTACTCTTTAAGTGAAAGCCAAGCGTTAAATAAAATAAAAAGTGAAAAAGATACACAACTTTTGTATATTACCGATTTTCAAACTCTTAAAAAAAGCGAAAAAAAGAGTTTTTTTGAGATAATAGAAAATAAATTCGCCCTTATCTCTACAACAGATTGTGCGGATGAAGAATTTCCATTTGATTTTATAGAACTAAAAAGTGACAATAAGATATTTGACAGAAACGATATATTATCAATAGATGATTACGTAAAATATATCATATTAAATTATCAAAGCAAATTTCCTGATACCGCTCTTGCAAAAAAACTTGGAATTTCAAGAAAAAGTTTGTGGGAAAAGAGGAAAAAATATGAAATCTTTAAAAAGAAATGAAAAATCTATTTTTATAGACCAAGAAGCTTTAGCAACTTTAGCTTTGGCAAAAGAGGGACTTTTATACCCGGTAACCAAACTTATGAACCACAAAGAGGCAAAAGAGGTTGATGAAACAAAACTCTATAAAGGAAAAACTTTTCCTTTCTCTTTTATATTGGCTCCCGGAGGAAAAAGAAACGAACAGATATTAAAAAGTGCAAAACCTGGGGAGATTTTCGATTTGGTGGTAGATAATAAAAAAGTAGGAGAAATTAAATGCGAAGAGGTTTTTAAAATCGATCCAAAACAGAGAGTCAAAAATATTTACGGAACTGATGATCTTTCTCATCCGGGCGTAAACGAAACTTTAAAAAGACTTGGCAATTGGGCAATTTGCGGAGAATACTGGGTAGATTTTGATGAGATCAAAAAAACAAAAGAGAAGATAAAAAGAGCAAAAAAAGAGATAGGTGCAAAAAACACAACCGCCATAATGATGGCTGCAAAACCGTTGCATAGAGCCCATGAAAGACTTATAAGACTCTCTTTGGAAAATAGCGATTTAGTAGTAATTTTTCTTCTAAAACCATATTCAAAAGACGAATTTACCTATGATTTAAGATATAAAGTAATGGATTTTTTCATTAAAAACTATTTACCAAAAAATAGAGTCATTATAGTTCCTTTGGAAAATACTTATATATTTGCGGGATTTAACGAAGTTATATTGGATGCCATTGTTGCCCAAAATTTTGGATGTAACAAGCTAATCATCGGTAAAAATCACGCCGGTGTGGGACTATATTATGATAAAAATTCCATAAAAAGCGTTTTTGATATTTTAAAAGGTATAAATATCCAAATAGAAACTATTAGCGAGTTTGTGTACTGCAACGAATGCAAAACTCTTGTAAGTACCAATACCTGTCCCCACGGCAGTCATCATCATATTCATTATCATAGCGAATCTATTTTGGAACTTTTTAAATTGGGGATTCTACCTCCGGCAGTTCTTGTAAGAAAAGAGATAAGCGCGATTATGCTAAGCGAACTATTTCCAAACAGATTTAAAAATCTTGAAAAACTTTTTTATAATTTCGTTCCCTTTTCAGGGATTTTGGAAGAGCATAACGAGAAAGAGTTTTATATAGAACTTATGAATCTATATCAAACAACGTCTCTAACATAAAAAAAGATTTAAAACCTCTGAAAAATTACAAATTGAGCGAAAGCTTTGCGATTTTAGTTTGAAAATTTT
>NZ_CEXZHP010000172.1:0-3217 GCF_982775275.1 Nitrosophilus sp. | reverse complement strand
CAATAGAGCTCCAGCTCCCCCAGTTGCACCAAAATAGACCGCTTTATATTTTTTACAAGCCTCAATTACTTCTTTGCTTCTTTTTCCTTTTCCTATCATTCCCTTTAATCCGTGCTCAATCAAAATCGGAGAGTAACTATCCATTCTATAGCTTGTAGTAGGACCGGCACTTCCTATGGGTTCTCCGGGCTTTGGTGGAGTTGGCCCAACAAAATAGATAACCGCGCCTTTAATATCAAAAGGAAGCTCTTCACCATTTAATATAAGATCAACAAGTCTTTTATGAGCGGCATCTCTTGCGGTATAGATGGTTCCGGATAAATAAACGATATCTCCCGCTTTCAATTTTATTACATCTTCATCAGATAAAGGTGTTTTCAATCTATACTCCGCCATTTTTATCCCTTAAATTGTAATATGCGAATGTCTGGAACTATGGCACTGAACATTTACTGAAACAGGCAAAGATGCAATATGGCACATTCTACCCTCATACATCTCTATATGCACCGCCAACACTGTTTCGGTTCCTCCCATACCCATAGCACCAATTCCTAATTTATTTAGTTCCTCTTTAATCTCTTCTTCAAATTTTTGAAGTTCTGGGTCTGGATTTTTCGTGCCGATACTTCTAAAGAGTGCGTGTTTACTCATAACTGCGGCCAAATCAAAACTTCCGCCGATTCCAATTCCAACCACCAATGGAGGACAAGGATTTGGACCAGCATCGCTTATCACTTTTTTTACAAACTCTTTTATCCCCTCTTTACCTTGAGCCGGAGCCAAAACAGTAGCACGGCTAACATTTTCGCTTCCGCCCCCTTTTGCGGCATATTCTATTTCGATTTTATCGCCAGGAACAATATCAAAATATATTACAGGAGGTAAGTTATAACCGATTTTGTCTTTAAGATTTTCTCTTGTAAAACAATCACAAGTAGAAGCTCTTAAATATCCCTCTTTATAACCTTTTTGCGTTCCTTCATATATTGCTTCTTTTAAACTGCCCCCCTCTATTTTTACATCTTCTCCCACTTTTACAAAATATATAGCAAGTCCGGTATCTTGGCAAAGAGGTTTAGCATCTCTTGCGGCAATTTCCGCGTTTTCAAGCAGTTGAGCCAAAACGGCACGACTAACTTCGCTTTTTTCTTCTTCATAGGCTCTTTTTAAAGCTTCAAGCATATCTTCGCTTAAATGAGTGGTAGAGTAAATAATCATATCTTTTATTGAATTTACTATAGTTTCATATTTAACCACTCTCATTTTTTATCCTCAAAATATTTTTTTTCTTCTAAAACATCTATTAGTTCTTTAACTGATGCTACGCTTCTATCAAAAAGCTCTCTCTCTTTTGGAGTTAATTGAAGTTCTATTATCTCTTCGACCCCGTTTGCTCCTAAAGTTACGGGAACTCCGTTTGGGATTCCATTTACTCCATATTCTCCTTCAAGAAGAGTTGAACAAGGATATATCTTTTTTGAATCTTTTAAAATCGCCTCTACCATAATAGCCGTTGCTTTACCTGGAGCAAAATAGGCACTGGTTCCCATAAGTTTAACGATTTGTGCTCCTCCGCTTTTAGTGTTTTCAACTACTTCGTTAAGTTCTCCCGGGGTTAAGAGATCAGTTATTGGAATGCCTGCGACCGTTGAATATCTAGGAAGCGGAACCATATAATCCCCATGTCCTCCAATTACTGTCGCCCTTATCTGACCGGCTCCAAAACCCAGTTTTTCATAAATAAAATGGGTCATTCTCGCCCCGTCTAAAATCCCAGCCATTCCAATAACTCTATTTTTTGGAAAACCGCTCTTTTTTAACGCTACGTAAGTCATAGTATCAAGTGGATTTGTTACTACTATTATGATAGAATCTGGAGCGTGTTTTACGATATTTCCCACAACTTCGCTAACAATATCGGCGTTGGCAAAAAGCAGATCGTCTCTACTCATCCCGGGTTTTCTTGGAAAACCGGCTGTTATTACTACAACTTTACTTCCGGCAATGTCACTATAATCTTTTGCCGCTCTAACAATTGAGTGAGTTCTAAGAGCAGCTGCCGCTTGGTTCATATCCAAAGCTTTCCCCTGTGCTCTATCTTTATCTCTATCTACCAATATTACTTCATGCGCCAATCCTTGCATAGCAACAGAATATGCAACGATACTTCCAACATTTCCACCGGCGCCAACTATTGAAACTTTTGAACTTTTAGCCATTAACACTCCTTTTTTCAGAGGCAAAGCCTCTGAATTTTTATATATTGTCGATTATTTCATTAAATATTTTGCTTGGTCTCATTGCAGCTTCGACTTTTTGATCATCTGGATGATAATATCCTCCAATATCTGTTTTTTTACCTTCAGTAGCTTTTATTTCATTTAAAATAGCCTCTTCATTAGCTTTTAACTTCTCAGCAACTGGTGCAAATTTTGCTTCAAGTTCGCTATCACCGCATTTAGCTAACTCTTCTGCCCAAAAAGTTGCTAAATAGTAGTGACTTCCTCTATTATCAAGTTCACTGACTTTCCTTTTTGGAGTCATATCTTTATCTAGATATTGACCAACAGCTCTATCAAGAGCGTCTGCAATAATATTTGCTTTTTGGCTAGCACCCTGTTTAACCGCAAGCTTTAACGACTCAACAAGTGCCATGAACTCACCTAAACTATCCCATCTTAAATGCCCCTCTTTTATAAACTGCTCAACATGCTTAGGAGCAGATCCACCAGCACCTGTTTCAAAAACGCCTCCACCATTTAATAGTGGAACTATTGAAAGTGTTCTTGCACTTGTTCCAACTTCAATAATTGGGAAAAGATCTGTTAAATAATCTCTCAATACGTTACCAGTTACAGAAATAGTTCCTTCACCTTTTCTAAATCTTTTTAGAGTATATGTCATAGCCTGCTCAGGAGCCATAATATGATATTCAACGCCGTTTAAATCTTCGCTTCTTAAAGTCTCTAAAGCTTTTTTTATGATATTTGCATCATGAGCTCTGTTGCTATCAAGCCAAAAAACTATCGGAAATCCACTCTCTTTCGCACGTCTAACGGCTAGTTTAACCCAGTCAACTATCGCATCATCTTTAGCGCTGTATGCCCTCCAGATATCTCCCTCTTCTACTTCATGGCACATTAAGATGTTTCCATCTTCGTCATTCGTTTTTATATATCCATCTTCTGGCGGAAAGAAAGTTTTATCGTGGCTT
>NZ_CEXZHP010000171.1:0-3228 GCF_982775275.1 Nitrosophilus sp. | reverse complement strand
TTCCAAATTCCCAATTGAACCCTCTGAAAAATTACAAATTGAGCGAAAGCTTTGCGATTTTAATTTGAAAATTTTATGTTCGCTGTGAGGCGAAAAAAGTGCACTCAACCCCGAAGGGGCGCTATTGCGTTTGCACTTTTTAATAAAATTTTCAAATGTTGCGTTAGCAAAAATCGCATCCGACTTGAGCGAAATTTAGTAATTTTTCAGAGCACTCAATTCCCATTTACCAATGTCCAATGTCAAAATTAGTTAAAAAGTTAAAATGGTTAAGTAGTTAGAAAGTTAAAAAGTAGGAATAAAATTTCCAATAAGGATTTGTATGTTTTTAGAAGATTTTGCAAAAAGTGTTTTGGCCGAAGATATAGGAAGAGGAGATCTTTTTGAGAAGATAGCCATCCCAATTGACTCCGAAGCCAAAATCATAGCAAAAAGTAGCGCGATACTTGCTGGAGTAAAGTATGCTAAAGCCATCGCAAAACTTTTAAATCTTGATATCACTTGGCTAATTGATGATGGAGACTCTTTTGAAAAAGGCGATTTGATAGCCTTAATAAAAGGAAAATCCACAGATATTTTAAAAGCCGAAAGATCTATTTTAAATACTATCTTACACGCAAGTTCAATAGCAACTAATACTCATAAATTTGTGCAAAAACTAAAAAATAGCGATATAAAAATATTAGATACGAGAAAAACAAGACCTCTTTTAAGAGAGTTTGAAAAGTATGCAGTTATTTGTGGCGGAGGGGTTAATCATAGATTGGGATTGGATGATTGTTTGATGTTAAAAGATACCCATTTAAAAACCGTTAAAAACTTAAAAAGTTTTTTAAAAGATGCGAGAAAAAAGATCCCTTTTACATCAAAAATCGAAATAGAGTGTGAAAATTTTGAAATGGCAAAAGAGGCGATGGAGGCGGAAGCGGATATTATAATGTGTGATAATATGGAGATAGAAGAAATTAAAAAGGTGTGCAGATTTAGAGAAAAAAATTATCCTCATATATTAATAGAAGCAAGCGGAAACGTTACGTTGGAAAATATAGAAAATTTTATAAATAGCGGAATAGACGCTATTAGTTCTGGAAGTCTCGTTCATCAAGCCACTTGGCCAGATATCTCTATGAAGATGATATAGGGCGCTATCCATGTATAAAAAGGCTTATGAATTAATTAAAGAGGCTGATAATATAGCTTTAATATCTCACATAAATCCAGACGGAGACGCACTTGGAAGCTCTTTAGCTTTCTATTTTTTGCTAAAAAAAATGAATAAAAAGGTTAAAGTTGTTAATGTTACCGATATTTTACCCTACAATCTCAATTTTTTACCTGGATTTGATCAGATAAAAAAGGAGCTTCCAAAAAGAGTGGATCTACTTATCTCTTTTGATTGTGGAAGTTTTGAAAGACTTGGAATTGATAGAAGAGATTTTAAAATAATAAATTTTGATCATCATATAAGCAACACCAAATTTGGGGATATAAACATAATCGAACCAGATTTTGCATCAACAAGTCAGGTTGTTTATAAATTTTTTAAGATAAATGATATTCAGATTTCTAAAGAGAGCGCAATTTGTATCTATACAGCTTTAGTTACAGATACCGGATTTTTTCAGTATGAAAGCGTTAACGAAAAAGTTTTTGAAGTAGCCAAAGATCTGGTCAGATGCGGCGTAAAACCTGACTTTATAGCGAAAATGTTAAATGAGAGGGAACCTTTGGCAAAAATTAGGCTTTTGGCTAAAATTCTTGATACTTTAACTCTTTATATAAACGCAAAAGTAGCCGTAGTTACACTTACGCAAAAGATGTTAAAAGAGTGTGGCGCTACGGTGGATATGGCGGAAAACGCATCCAATATCGCAAGAAGTTTGGCAACAGTTGAAGTTGGTGTTTTGCTTAGAGAAGAGGAAGATGGAAGAATTAAAGTATCTCTTAGGTCTAAAAATTATGTAGATGTTAGTAAAATTGCGCTAATGTTTGAAGGAGGCGGTCACAAAAGGGCTGCCGGTTTTGTTAGTAAATATAGAGATTTTAAAGCGGTTTTAGACGAGCTTTTAGATGTTTTGAAAAAGGAGCTAAGTTGAGAAGAAAAAATTCAAAATATAAGATTTTAACTCTTTTGGTTTTGTTTTTATTTGCTGGAATCGGAGCTTATATATATACTTCTGCGGATTTTGAGAGGGAAAAACCAAAAATTGAAGTTGAAGATAAAATATATTGGAATATGAAAAAACCAATTGAGGTGGTTTTAAAAGACAATTTTGGAATAAAATCCTATAAAGTGACGATAAATGACGGGAAAAATGAACAAATATTATATGATGAGGTATTGGATAAGCCGGTAAAAGTTTTAACTATTCCCGTAAAAGCTCCAAAAGTTGGAATGCTTTTTGAATCAAATAAGGCAATTATCGATATCGAGGTTAAAGATAGCAGTAAATGGAACTATTTTAGAGGAAACGACTCTAAAAAAAGAGTTTATGTAATAATAGATAGAAAAAAACCGGATCAATATATCGTTGCAAACTCCTATAAGATTAGAAGAGGAGGGGCGGCTACTGTTATATTTAAAGCCGAAGATGAAAATTTAAAATCTGTTTATATTCTTACAAATTTTGGTAAAAAGTTTATTCCTCAACCATTTTATAAAAAAGGCTATTATATATCTTTGGTTGCATGGCCTGTTCAAAAAAGCAATTTTAGAGCCTATGTAGTATCAGAAGATAAAGCAGGAAATATATCAAAAACGTATATTAGATACTTTTTGCAGGATAAAAAATATAAAAAAAGTAAAATAAAATTGAAAAAAAGTTTTTTAAAAGGAAAGATTTCAGATCTTGCCAGCGAATATCCAGAAACTGCAAATATGAGCGATATTGAAAAATTTAAATTTATAAACGAAACTTTAAGAGAAAAAAACGAAAAATTAATTCATGAAAAAACATCATATGTTGAAAAAGAAAAAATCGATAATTTTTATATCAAACCCTTTTATCCTTTAAAAAACGCGGCCGCGGTTGCAAGTTTTGGAGATCATAGATACTATTATTACAAAGGAAGATTGGTTAGCGAATCTTATCATCTTGGACTAGATCTTGCCAGCACCAAAAGGGCACCTATAATATCTTCTAATGACGGAAAAGTTATATATTCAGATTATAACGGAATATACGGTAATATGCCAATAATTTATCATGGACTTGGATTGTATACATT
>NZ_CEXZHP010000170.1:0-3253 GCF_982775275.1 Nitrosophilus sp. | reverse complement strand
GGAGACGATTTAAAAAAATCTATAGCAAATTTGAGAGAGATTACCGAATCGATAAAAATTTTAATAAATGAAAATAGAGAAAATCTTAAACTTTCTATAAAAAATTTAAAGGTTATGGCAAAAGAGTTGGCGCTTGCTGGGGAAAAGTTTGGAAATATGTCTTCAAAATTTTCATATACGGCCGATACGATAAATGAAAAACTCCCTCAAATTATGGAAAAAATCGATACTCTTGCCACAGATTTATCGGATGTGGGTAAAGATTTGAAAAATGAACTGCCAGATATATTAGATAGATTTGCCTCTTTAGAAAAAGATTTGCAAGAGGTGATTTCTAAAAATAAAGAGCCCCTTGGCAACGCTATAAAGGCTGCTGATACCTTTTTTAGTAAAGGGGGAGATACGTTTAAAAAAGTTGATAACTATTTAGAATCTATCGCAAACTCGCAGATAGAAGTGGCCTTTAGAAGCGAATATATGAGTGATGATCATTTTGCGAAAAACTACGCAAGTTTATACTATATTCCAAATCCCGAAAAATATTATATGTTAGACGTTATTTCAACCGAGGATTATTCTAAACTTGATAGCAATGGGAAAGTTATCGAGCCAGAAGATCATGAAGAGTCAAAGATTTTATTTTCCGCTCAATATGGAAGAAGATATAACGACTTTTTATTCAGGATCGGTGTTATTGAAAGTACCGGTGGGGTTGGAATAGACTATTTTATGTTTAATGATAAGGCCAAAATCTCCTTTGAAGCCTTTGATTTTAACGCCGTAAACGATGTAAGAGGGGATAAAGCTCATTTAAAACTTCTTGCAAGATATAGATTTTTAAAACATTTAGATACCTTTATCGGGATAGACAATTTTTTAAACGAAGACGCTACAAACTTCTTTTTTGGTTTAGGGTTTGATTTTATTGATCAAGATTTTAAATCTATTCTTGGAACCGCAAGTGGTGCGGGATCTTTTATAAAGTGATATAATGGAAAAAGAAGAGATAGTCAAAAAGATACAAAACGCTCTAGAGGTGCTAGGTCTTCCTCCACTTGTTTCGTTAAAAGATATAAGACAAAGATACTATCTTTTGGCTAAAAAATATCATCCCGACATAGGAGGGGATAAAAGCGAGATGGAGAGGATCAACAGAGCTTATAAACTTTTAAAAGAGTATATAGAAAACTATAAATTTAGTTTTAGCGAAGAGGAGATTTTAAAACAGTTTCCAGTTAAAAATCATGCGAATAAATTTAGATTTTAAAGGATGGATAAATGCATTGCATATTTGAGTTTGAGATGAATAATATCAAAGAGAAATACGACATAGGAAAAGTTGCAAAACAGGCCAACGGAGCCGTGCTTTTAAAAAGCCAAAACACCGTTATGCTTGCAACGGTGGTTATGGATAAAAATCCAGTAGAAGAGGATTTTTTGCCTCTAACCGTTCAATATATCGAAAAATCGTATGCAGCAGGTAAGATACCTGGAGGATTTGTAAAAAGAGAGCAAAAACCCGGAGATTTTGAGACTCTTACCGCTAGGATCGTAGATAGAGCTTTAAGACCGCTTTTCCCTAAAGGTTTTTTAAATCCTGTAGTTATTACGGTATTGGTTTTAAGTGCCGATGAAGATGCCGATTTACAAGTGTTAGCGCTAAATGCCGCAAGTGCTGCTTTATATGTTAGCGATATTCCTATAAGAACCGCAGTTAGCGGATTGAGAGTAGCAAAGATTGATGGAGAGTTGGTTTTTAATCCTAAACTATCCCAACTAAAAGATAGCACCCTAGATCTATATCTTGCCGGGACAAAAGATGATCTTTTAATGATAGAGATGAGGTCTATTGGTACATATGAGCCAGAAATTTTACCTCCGGCAATGGTCGATCCTATGCTTGATCCAACTTTGGCGGAAGAGGTAGTGATGATTAAAAATCCAAACGCCTTTAGCGAAGGGGAGTTGGCAGATATTATTTTAAAAGGTAAAGAAGCGATAAACTTGGCTTGCGGCGAGTATGAAAAATATTTTATAGAAGTTGCAAAAGAGCATCAAGAGGTTGAAATAAGATCAGAAAAAATAGATGAAAATATTTGGATATATATAGATGAGTTTTATAAAGATGAGATATATAACGCTATAAACGCTATGGCAAAAAGCGAAAGAGCTCAAAATCTTGAAGAGATTGCTAAAAAGATAGCATCAGATAACGTAGCGATTGAACAGCAGTGGGAAGAAGAGACTATTTTAAAGGTTGTAGATAAATATAAAAGAAAGATCGTAAGAGAAATGATCTTAAATGAGAGAAAAAGAGCCGATGGAAGAGGATTAAAAGACGTTAGAAAAATCGAGATAGAAACAAATATACTTCCTTCCGCACATGGATCGTGTCTTTTTACAAGAGGTCAAACTCAAGCTTTAGTAGTATGCACCATTGGTGAAAAAACCGCCGCTCAGATGTATGAGCTTTTAACGAGCAAAGGGCCAGAATATGAACATTTTATGGTTCATTACAATTTTCCTCCTTTTAGCGTAGGAGAAGCAAGACCGATAGGTGCTCCTGGCAGACGAGAGTTAGGACACGGAAATTTGGCAAAAAGAGCATTGGAACCGGTAGTTGACGTTCCGGAAGATAAAACAATTAGATTGGTTTCTGAGATTTTAGAGTCTAACGGATCATCTTCTATGGCAACTGTTTGTGGCGGGGCTTTGGCTTTAAAGGCTGCCGGTATTGAGACTAGGGATTTGGTAGCTGGAGTTGCCATGGGACTTGTAATTGAAGAGGATAAATACGCTATATTAACGGATATTATGGGATTAGAGGATCATGATGGAGATATGGATTTTAAAGTGGCCGGAACAAAAGATGGAATAACCGCTCTTCAAATGGATATAAAACTTGGAGGAATAGAGGCTAATATCTTAAAAGAGGCTCTAATGCAGGCAAAAGAGGCTAGGGATCATATACTACATATTATGGAGGAAGCCGCTAAAAAGATAGAGGTTAATGTAGAAAATTTGCCAACAACTCAAACAATTAGCGTGCATCCAAGTAAAATCGCTCAAATTATAGGCCAGGCTGGAAAAACAATAAAAGAGATAATAGAAAAATTTGAAGTTAGTATAGACATAGAAAGAGAAAGGGGAAAAGTCAAGGTTTCCGGAAAAAGTAAGCCAAAAGTTATAGCCGCTTGCGAACATATAAAAAGTATAACACAAAAAGAGGAGGCTCCTATCCCTCAGTTTAAAG
>NZ_CEXZHP010000169.1:0-3279 GCF_982775275.1 Nitrosophilus sp. | reverse complement strand
ATCAAGATCCATTTAGTCCAAACAAAAATCCTTCATTATGGACGATAGAATATTTTAAAGAAATTTACGATCTTTTAGATAAAAATGGTGTTGTTACCACATATTCCATTGCAACCCCCGTGAGATTGGCTCTATTTGAAGCTGGATTTAGGGTGTATGAAAATGAGATAGAAGGGGTAAAAAAAGCTACCGTTGCTTCTAAAAAGAGGCTTTTTTTAAAAGAGATTGATATGGATTCTAAAAAAAGAAGAAGCACAAAAAGAGCTTTAAGCGATAAAGAGCTAAAAACGATAGATTTTATAAGGATAGCCAATGGATAAAAAACTAAAGCAGATACTTTTAAATATTGCAAGAGTTGCGATTAAAGAGGAGTTTATAGGGCATAAAGAGTTAAATGAAGAGGTAAAAAAGAGGTTAACAGATATGTTTGAAGATCTGAAAAAACCTGGGGCAACCTTTGTGACTATAAACGAGAGAGGTGCTTTGAGAGGATGTATAGGTTCATTAGTCGCATATAGACCGTTAATAGACGATGTTATTGAAAATGCAAAAGCCGCAGCGTTTAAAGATCCAAGATTTCCTCCACTAAGAGCTGAGGAGTTTGATCAAATCACTATAGAGATATCGGTTTTAAGTGAACCAAAGCCTTTGGAATATAAAGATATTGATGATTTGAAAAATAAAATAAGACCAAATCTCGACGGTGTTGTTTTAAAATATAACGGATATCAAGCAACTTTTTTACCGCAAGTTTGGGAAGATTTGCCCAATTTTGAAGAGTTTTTTTCCCATCTATGTATGAAAGCCGGATTAGTCCCTAACTGTTTAGATCTTCATCCGCAAATTTTAACATATCAGGTGGAGAAATTTAGCGAAAAAGATCTCTAAAACTCTTTTAATATTGAGTATTTAGGTCCCTTTGGAGTTAGTTCGCTTTTTATTAATGCAAGTTTTAAATGCATATAGCCTAACGTTTTTTCATCAAATATTTTAATAGTTTGGATAAAATTGGTAAAATTTCTAACTCTTTTTATTCTACATAAAGTTATATGGGATATAAATGGTTTATCATCTGTAAAATCAAGCTTTTTTAATATCTTTTTGTGAAGTTTATTGATTTCTTTATCATCGATTTTTGCGTATAATATTTTTGGGGGATGTCCAAAAAAACTTATGCCCTTTATTGGAATATCCTTTTTTTTATATCTAATCTCCTTTAATTTTAAAATGATGGATTTTGGATCATCCACCTCTCCTAAAAAATAGTATGTTAAATGAATATTTTCTTTTTCTACCCATTTTCCTTCAACAATCTTTTTAAATTTATGCTCAATCTGTTTTAAATATTCTATATGGGCAAAACTTCCAAGAAATAGTCTCAAATTTATTCCTTTCATAAATATTAAAATAGAGCCTCAAATTTTGTAACATCTTCCCAGCTTAAATTTTTTTCTTTTTTAAACAAATAATATATATATTTTGCGAACATATCTGTTTCTATATTTACTTTTCTTCCTATTTTATACTTACCAAAAAGAGTCTCTTTTAGCGTAATAGGAATTATTGTTAATCTAAAGCTATCTACAAAAACTTCATTTATCGTTAGGCTAACTCCATCAACGGCAATACTTCCTTTTGGTATAACAAATTTTATAAAATTTTTTGGTAATCTTATATAAAAATCGTATGAGTTTATATTTTTTTCTATTTTTGTTATAACTCCAGTGCAGTCGATATGCCCTTGTAAAATATGACCTTCGATTCTATCTCCAAGTTTCATGGCTGGCTCTATATGAACTTTTTCTTTATAATTTTCCAAAGCGATTATTTTTCTTGTCTCATCACTTATTTCAACATCAAAGCCGTCTTCAAAAATTTTTGTCACGCTAAGACATGCGCCGTTAACCGCAATAGAGTCCCCAATATTTGGTCTATATTTTGCTTTTAATTTTAAAATTTTTTTATCAAAACTTTTGACATTAGCTATCTCTTTTATAAGTCCTGTGAACATAAAATACCTTGATTTTTATTTTTAACTATTGTATAAATACCTTAAAATTATAGCCTAAAGAGGATTGAAATGAAATATGACGTTATAGTTATCGGTGGCGGTCATGCGGGTATCGAAGCAAGCTTGGCTTCTGCGAGAATGGGTATGAAGACGCTTTTAATCACTATTTTAGCAGAACAGATCGGTGCTGCAAGCTGTAATCCAGCTATAGGAGGTCTTGCAAAAGGACATCTTGTAAAAGAGATTGACGCTTTAGGCGGTGAGATGGGGATCTGCACCGATAAAACCGGAATACAATTTAGGATATTAAACGCTTCTAAAGGACCGGCAGTTAGAGGAAGTAGAGCGCAAATAGATATGGATAGATATAGGGTGTTTATGAGAACGATTATATTAAATACCCCAAATTTAGAGGTCTCTCAAGAGATGGTAGATGAGATTTTAACAAAAAATGCAAAGGTTACTGGAGTTTTGACAAATTTGAAAAATGTATATCACGCAAAAAAAGTTATAGTAACTACGGGAACTTTTTTAAAAGGGGTAATTCATATAGGTGAGATAAAACAAGAAGCAGGAAGAGCCGGAGAGTTCGCCTCAAAGAAACTAAGCGAATGTTTAAAAGAGTTTGGATTAAATATTGGGAGATTAAAAACAGGCACTTGTGCTAGGATAGACGCAAAAAGTATAGATTTTTCAAAAATGGAGATACAAAACGGCGATGAAAAACCGATCCCCTTTAGTTTTAGAACCGATAGATCAACTTTTAAGCCGATTCAACTACCATGTTATATAACCTATACAAACGAAAAAACTCATGAGATAATAGAGTCAAATTTCAGTAGAGCCCCTCTTTTTACGGGACAGATTGAAGGGATAGGTCCAAGATATTGTCCAAGTATAGAAGATAAGATATATAGATTTAGAGACAAAGAGCGACATCATATATTTGTAGAGCCTCAAACTTTAGAGGCAACGGAGTATTATATAAACGGAATGAGCACATCTTTGCCCCCCGATGTTCAAAGGGAGATGATAAGAAGCGTTAAAGGACTGGAAAAAGCTGAAATTGTTAGATATGGATATGCTATAGAGTATGATTTTGTTGATCCAACAGAACTCAAACATACTTTAGAGACAAAAAAAATTGAAGGTCTTTATTTGGCCGGACAGATAAATGGAACAACCGGATATGAAGAGGCTGCCGCCCAAGGACTAATGGCCGGAATAAACGCAGTTTTGGCTATAAAAGAAGAGGACCCTTTAGATCG
>NZ_CEXZHP010000168.1:0-3306 GCF_982775275.1 Nitrosophilus sp. | reverse complement strand
CCCTCTTTTTCTAAAATCTCTTTTATACTTTTAAAATCTAAAACTCCGGTTTTTTTAAACCTCATCTTAAAAACTCGTTATCACATTTTTTACAGTGCCAATTTGGTGCATCTATACTTCTTGCTATAGATCCTATTTTTATCTTTTTTTCTTTTTCTTTTTCTAATAAATCTTTATCTATCTTAAAGCCGTAAATTATAGGTATTACATATTTATTTGTCCTACAATATCTACATCTTGGAATAAATTTTCTTCTTATTTTTGAGTTTTGTTTATCCAACTAAAGATCCTTTTACTAAATATTTATCAAAATTTTTTAAAAATATTAAGTTTTGATATAATAAAAAATAAATCTTTCAGGAGTAATCAAATAAAAAAAGAGTTTTTAAAATTTTACAATAATTTTAAAAGAGAAGAGATAGAAAAAGCAATTGAGTATTATTCAGTTTTTAGTGGTTGCGAAAATTTTATAAAAATAGACTTCAAAGATGATATTTTCTCTCAAATTGAAGACAAAATCTTCAAAAATCTTACATTTTTAAAAGAAAAGGTTATAAAAAATCACTCTTTTAAAACAAACGAGCTCTTAACTGTTTTTGCAATCGGTGATAGAAAAATTAATAGCGCAGTTAAAAAAGTAAATTTAACGGATATTGAGGGAAAATTGAAAATAGAAAACCTCATAAACTCAAATATTGTTAAAAAAGAGTATTCAAGAGAACAACCCATTCAAAAAGAGCACCCTAAACAAAAATTGAAAAAAACTGTTAGAAAATATAGAATTTCTCATAAAATAAAATTTAAAAAACCCTTTTTTAGATTTTGGTTTAGATATATAGAGCCAAATTTTGAAGAGTTAAAAAACGATAATTTTTCTAAAATATTAAAAATAATAAAAAACGATTTTGACAATTATGTTAGTCTAACATATGAAGAGTTATCAAACGAGTTAATAAAAGAAAAATTTAAAAAATTAACTGCTTGGGGCAGCTATTGGGATAGAAAAATCGAGCTTGATATTTTAGCCTCATTAGAAAACGGAGAGATAATTGTTGGTGAATGTAAATGGAAAAATAGCAAGATATGTAAAAAAACATTAACTTCTCTTCAAAAAAAATGTAAAATCGCCCAAATTGACGCAAAATTTTATGCCCTTTTTTCAAAAAGTGGTTTTAGTAATGAACTTTTAAAAAATAGAGATAAAAATATTTTACTTTTTGATTTGGAGGATTTAAAAGATTGGGCAGGGAAAGAAGCCCCTTATAGAAAAAAAGAAAAAATACCCTACTCTTTTGAGTTTTAGCCATTCGTTTGATATTTGTTTAATTTATTTACGCAACATATACTCCATCAAGTTTTGAGAGTTCATTTACCAAATCACTATTAACATAAATGTTTGATTCAATCTCTACCTCTTGAAGTTTTGAAGAGATAACAAGTTTTAGTGGTCTTTTTCCGGGATGATTTTGTGCCAATCTATAAAGCTCTTCTAAAAGTTTTAGCTCATGAGATAGATTTAGTTTAATTATAATAGGTTCTTCATATTTTTCTTCTATTTTCGTGTCAATTTTTTCATTTTTAGCTTCTTGCAAACTCATTATCTTATCGCATCTAATCCTTATAAAATCTCCATCTTTTGTCACATATGTCTTAAAAGCTATTGGTTTGTCAAGATCCATATTTTCTAACTCTTCAAGCTTATCGCTAAAAAGCATCAACTCAATATTCCCATGTAAATCCATTATATTTACGATACCAAATTTATTGCCCTTTTTACTAATTTTCGTTTTTATCTCTTCAACTTTGCCTATAAACAAAGCTTCACTACCATCTGCGATATTTTCCAAATCGCTCGATAGAGTATAATTTATCTTTTCAAGTTCTTCTCTAAAATTATCTAGCGGATGACCAGAAACATAAAAGCCCAAAGTCTCTTTTTCAAGCTCAAGAATCGTTTTTAAATCAAACTCTCCAAGATCTTCTAGTTCAATCTTTATTGCCGTCATCTCTTCCATATCACCAAAAAGAGAATTTTCGGCCATCTTTTTTGCTCTTGCGATCTCATGGGTAGTTTCAACAATCTTTTCTATATTATGCAAAAGAGTTTTTCGACTATACCCAAAACTATCCATAGCTCCTGATTTTATCAGTGATTCCAAAACCTTTTTATTTACTTTGGTAGGATCTATTCTATGTAAAAAATCGTCTAAATTTTCAAAATTCTTCTGAGACCTTGCTTCTAAAATAGACTCTATTGCACTCTCGCCAACCCCTTTAATGGCCCCTAACCCAAACAATATAACATCTTCATCATCTATTTTTGTAGCGCTAAATTCAAGTGAAGACTTTTTAATATCTGGAGGTAAAAGTTTTATTTTCAATCTTTTTACCTCATCAACATATTTAACAATTTTATCGGTATTATCTTGCTCACTTGTTAAAAGTGCGGACATAAACTCTTGAGGAAAATATGTTTTTAAAAAAGCTGTTTGAAAAGTTATCATAGCATATGCCGCAGAATGGGACTTGTTAAATCCATATCCGGCAAATTTCTCTATCAACTCAAAAAGAGTCTCGGCTTTTTTTGCGTCATATCCTCTATCACTCGCCCTTTTAACAAAATCTTTTTTATACTCCTCCATTAAATCTTTTTTCTTTTTACCCATAGCTCGCCTAATGATGTCGGCTTCACCAAGGCTAAAACCGCCAATTATTTGAACGATTTGCATAACCTGCTCTTGATACACTATCATTCCATATGTAGGTTCTAAAGTCTCTTTTAACTCATCAAAACTTACTTCTTCAAATGGATAATATATCTTTTTTCTACCGTGCTTTCTTTCTATAAAATCCTCAAGCATTCCAGATTCCATAGGGCCTGGGCGATAAAGAGCCAATACCGCTATGATATCTTCAAAAGTAGTAGGTTTAAGTCTTGCGTTGAGTCTTTGCATACCTTGTGATTCTATCTGAAATAGTCCCAACGTATGCCCGCTTTGTATAAGATCATAAACTTTTTTATCGTTTATATCAACCTTTTCCCAATCTATTTTTTTGTTATATCTTTTTTGGATAAGTTTCAAAGCGTTATCGATAACCGTTAAGGTTTTAAGCCCTAAAAAGTCAAATTTTATTAAATCTACATCTTCTAAAAAGTTTAAAGAGTATTGGGTTACTAACGTCTCTTCACCGGAAGGCTTATATAAAGGAGTCTTATTCCAAAGCTCTTCATTGCTTATAACAACACCCGCAGCATGCATGCCTGCGTTTCTTTTTAACCCTTCAAGAGCCAATGCAAACTTCCAT
>NZ_CEXZHP010000167.1:0-3320 GCF_982775275.1 Nitrosophilus sp. | reverse complement strand
TCAATTACCAATTCAAGCTTTCTAATATCTACTTAATCCTTCATTTGATATACTATCTTGTCTTATGAAAATGATTAAAAGGATAAAAATATGCTTCTTTTTACCCCTGGGCCAACACCTGTTTTAGAAAAGATCAGACAGGCTATGGCAAAAGTTACACTGCATCATAGAACACCCGAATTTACAAAAATTTTCAATGAAACAAGAGAACTTTTATTTAATCTTTTAAAAACCGATGAAGTGGTAATATTTGCTTCTACCGGCACGGGAGCGATGGAGGCTTGCGTTAATAATCTTTGTCAAAAAAAAGCTTTAGTAATAAATGCTGGCAAATTTGGTGAAAGATTTGCAAAGATTTGTGCCGCTTTTGATATCCCTTATAAAGAGTTAACTTATGAGTGGGATACTCCAGCAGATGTCTATGAAATAGTTGAATCAATCAAAGAAGATAGCGATATCGATGCCCTTTTTATTCAGATTTGTGAAAGCTCAGGAGGGCTTAGACATCCAGTTGAAGATATTGCAAAAGAAGTAAAAGCAATAAATCCCGATATTATGATTGTAGCAGACGGCATAACTGCCGTAGGAGTTGAGCCTATAGAAACTAAAAATATAGATGCGCTAATTACCGGAAGTCAAAAGGCTTTAATGCTTCCTCCAGGTTTATCGATGGTTGGCCTTAGCGATAAAGCGGTAAAAAAGATTGGAAAAGGAAAAGGCTTTTATTTTAATATGGCCAGCGAGATAAAAAAACAAAGGGAAGGGACAACGGCTTATACCGCCGCTACTACTTTAATAATAGGCTTAAATAAGATGTTAAAAGAGATGGAAAATATCGGTCTTGATACGATATATGATTTAACTGATAAAAGAGCTGTGGCAACAAGGGTAGCTTTAGAAGCTATAGGACTAAAAATCTATCCTAAAAAACCTGCAAATGCAATGACAGCTATAATTGATGAAGATGCAGAAAAGATCAGGAAAATTTTAAAAGAGAAATATAAAGTAAATATTGCCGGAGGACAGGAGCATTTAAAAGGAAAACTTTTTAGAATAAACCATATGGGCTTAATCGAGCCATATGAAGCGTCTTGGGTTGTAAACGCTATTGAGATGGCACTAAAAGATCTTGATAGAATTGAATATACCGGTAAGGCAAATAAGATATTTAACGAGATATATTTTGAGGAATAGTGTATGGTTTATGAACATGAGATCCCAAAAGGGAGTAGACTCTATTTTGGAAAGAGTGCGAAATTAAAAAGAGAGATAGAACAAATCTCAAGCGAAATATTATATAAAAACGGATATGAGGAGATATTGACTCCTCTTTTTTCATACCATCAAAATTTTAGTATAGAAGATAAAAAAGAGTTGATCAGAATAAACGATGAACAAAACAGGGATCTTTCTTTAAGAGCCGATTCTACAATAGACGTGGTTAGGATAATCACAAAAAGGCTTGGTAGAAGCACTACTCATAAAAAATGGTTTTATATACAGCCGGTTTTTAGATATCCAACTTATGAATATTATCAGATAGGAGCAGAACTTTTGGGTAGTGCAAAATCCCAAGAAGTTTTAAAAATTGCCATTGAGATTTTAAATAGATTAAATTTATCCCCCCTGCTACAAATATCAAATATAAAAATAGCAAAAATTTTAAATGAGGAATTTTCTATTCCTCTTGATATTTTAAAAAGTGCAAATATAGAATATATGTTAAATTTTGGAGAAGATTGGTTAAAAAAGCTGATCTATTTAAAAAAGCTTGAAGAGATTGACGATATTTTAGGTGAAATCCCCCAAGAGATAGAAGAAGAACTTTTAAAATTAAAAAGCCTTGGAGAATCTATAAATTACGAAAATGTAATAATCGCTCCTTTATATTACGCAAAAATGAGATATTACGAAGATCTGTTTTTTAGGTTTTTAGAAAAAAATATGACAATATGCAAAGGCGGCGAGTATAAAAGTGACTCTTTGGAGGCTGCCGGCTTTGCTTTATATACGGATAATCTAATAGAAATTTTAGAGGATAAGGGTTTTAAATGAGAGCTGATTTGATTGTTGGGTTGCAATGGGGAGATGAAGGAAAAGGAAAAATTGTTGACCTTCTTGCGCAAAATTATGATATTGTATGTAGATATCAAGGAGGCCATAACGCCGGACATACCATAGTTGTCGAGGGGAAAAAGATAGCCCTTCATCTAATCCCCTCAGGTATTTTAAATCCTAAGGCAACAAATATTATAGGAAACGGAGTTGTTGTAAGTCCACAAGCTTTACTAAAAGAGATGGAGCAGTTTGATAATTTGGACGGAAGGCTTTTAATTAGCGATAAAGCCCATCTAATTTTTAAATATCACGAAATGATAGATAAAGCAAGAGAAAAATTAAGAGGGAAAAACGCTATTGGCACAACAGGTAGAGGTATAGGTCCAGCATACAGCGATAAAATAAGCAGAGTCGGACACAGAATCGGTGAGCTTAAGGATATTGATAAACTTTCTCAAAAGATAGAAGACTATTTTAGGGCCAACGAAGTCTATTTTAAAGCATTAAATATCGATATACCATCTTCGCAAGAGTTAAAAAAGGAGTTAGAGCTTTATAGAGAAAAACTTCTTCCATATGTTGCAGATGTAACCAACTATTTATGGGATATAATGGAGCTTGGAGAGCATAAAATTTTATTGGAGGGCGCTCAAGGAAGTATGCTTGATATCGATCATGGAACCTATCCTTTCGTTACGAGCTCAAATACTATTGCTGCAGGTGCGTGCACCGGACTTGGTCTCTCTCCAAAAGATATAGGAAAAGTTATAGGTATAGCAAAAGCTTACTGCACAAGAGTTGGAAACGGTCCTTTTCCAACTGAAGAGTTTGGTAAAGAGGGGGATAGGCTAAGAGAAAAGGGATCGGAGTTTGGAACTACTACCGGAAGGCCAAGAAGATGCGGCTGGTTTGACGCAGTTGCGGCTAAGTATGCATGTAGATTAAACGGATGCGATGAGATAGCTATAATGAAGTTGGATGTTCTTGACGGTTTTGAGAAGATAAAAATATGCACCTCTTATGAATATGAAGGTGAAAAAATAGAGTATGTTCCAAGCGATTTGGAAAATGTTAAACCTATTTATCAAGAGATTGATGGATGGCAAAGTGTAGTTGGGATAAAAAGATATGAAGATTTGCCGATAGAGGCAAGAAATTATATAGAGATTATTGAAGAGCTAACCGATACAAAGGTTGCTATAATTTCAACAAGTCCAGATAGGGTAGATACTATTGTTAGATAAATGGTTGAGTAGTTAGAA
>NZ_CEXZHP010000166.1:0-3345 GCF_982775275.1 Nitrosophilus sp. | reverse complement strand
TATCTCTCTTGGGTCTGCGATTTTTCCGGCTATAGCACTTGCTGCGGCGACTGCAGAGTTTGCCAAGTAAATCTCAGCAGTTCTTGCTCCCATTCTCCCTACAAAGTTTCTATTTGTAGTAGATACGCATCTTTCGTTATCGGCTAAAATCCCCATATAGCCTCCAAGACAAGCGCCGCATGTAGGGTTTGATACAACGGCTCCGGCATCTATTAGAGTGTCTATAATCCCGAGCTTTTCAGCCTCTTTTAAAATCTTTTGAGTCGCCGGGGTAACTATAAGTCTGGTGTGACGGGCTACTCTTTTTCCTTTTACTATCTTAGCGGCGATTGCTAAGTCGCTCAATCTTCCGTTTGTGCAGCTTCCGATAAAGACTTGATCAACTTTTAGGTCCATCTTTGCAGCTTCGCTTATAGGTCTTCCGTTGCTTGGAAGATGAGGAAAAGCTATAACAGGTTCCAATTTTTCCACATCAATCTCTATTGTTTGAACATAGTTTGCATCTTCATCTGAGTAGTGAAACTTTGGCTCATGTTTTAAATTTTTATCAGCCAAAAACTCTTTTGTTATCTCATCAACCGCAATAATCCCGTTTTTAGCTCCCGCTTCTATTGCCATATTGCATAGGCTAAATCTATCATCCATACCTAAATATTCCAAAGTATCGCCTGTGAATTCCAAAGCCTTATATAACGCTCCATCAACACCTATTCTTCTAATAAGCTCTAAGATAATATCTTTTCCGTATATATGTTCACCTGGCTTTCCTTTTAGCACGACCTTTATAGATTCTGGTACTTTAAACCAGTTGGTTCCGGTGATCATAGCAAACGCAAGATCGGTTGAGCCCATACCGGTAGCAAAAGCTCCAAGGGCTCCGTGTGTGCAAGTGTGAGAGTCTGCACCGATTATTACGTCCCCTGGAACCACAAGCCCTTTTTCAGGCAAAAGTGCGTGCTCTATACCCATATCTTTTTCGTCAAAAAAATATTTCAAATCGTGCTCATACGCAAACTCTCTGCTTATTTTTGCCTGATTTGCGCTGGCTATATCTTTAGCCGGAATGAAATGATCCATTACTATCGCAAAATTATCGGGATTTGCAAGTTTTTTGGCACCTGATTCTCTAAATGCCTTTATGGAGATAGGAGTTGTGATATCGTTTCCTATAATCATATCTATTTCGCATCTAACTATCTCACCGGCTTTTACTTCACGTCCTACATGTTCGCTAAAAATTTTTTCAGTAATAGTTTGTTTCATATTTTTCCTTTTGAAAAATTTTTGATATTTTAGCATAATATTGATTTATGATATACTTTTATATAGATTTTTTATATGAAAGGTTTATTATGATTAAAGTAAGTATAAGCCAAATCCAAAAAAAACCGTCAATTTTTAAAAATGAGGAGATTTTGGATATTGTAGATAAAAGAGATAATAAAGAAATAGGTATATTTATCCCAAAAAAGTATGAGAAATATTTTAATCTAATCTTAAAGAAGATAGAAAAAGAGGAAAAATTAAAGATTTTAAAAAAGATAAAAGAAGTAGATGATGATATGAGTTCGTGGGATGAGGTAGTTGGCGATGGAGTTTAAAAAAGGGGATATTGTTTTAATAAATCTAAACCCTAAAAAAGGTGAGGAGATCGGTAAAATTAGACCTGCTGTTATAATGAGCGAAGATATTTTAAATAGCGAGCTTGATGTGATTTTGGTTGTTCCTTTATCAACAAAACTTGTCGATAAAGCTTATCCTTATAGAGTAAGAGTGAAAAAAAGAGAGAACTTAGAGCAAGATAGCGATATTTTGATATACCATTTAAGAGCTGTTAGTAAAAAAAGAGTTATCAAAAAAATTGCAAAATTAAAAGATGAAGAGATAGATATTTTAAAAAAGGCGATATGTGAAATATTATGAGTTATATCAAATTGCAAATTTCTTAAAAAAATTTAGGACCATAAGCGATATTTACAGAGTTGATGATAATGTTATAAAGATAGTTTTTGATAAAGAGCCGATCTATTTTGATTTAACAAAAGGAAACTCCAAAATATATAAAAGAGAAGATTTTGTAAAAACAAAAAGATATAACGCCCCTTTTGATATAGTTTTGCAAAAAAGATTTAAAAGAGCAAAAATCAAGTCTTTGGAGATTTTAAGTAATGATAAAATTATTAAAATAGTAGCAAAACAAGAGAGCTCTTATAAAAAGGAGATCTCAATACTTCAACTTGAATTTACCGGAAGAAACACAAACGCGATTATTTTAGATGAAAACCAAACAGTTTTGGAAGCTTTGAGACATATAGACCTATCTACCTCTTTTAGAGAGGTCAAACCTGGCAAAAAACTTCTGCCTTTGCCTCCTTTAAAATTTATAAAAAAAGAAGAGAGTAAAATAGAGGATATTAACAGATATCTTTTTGAAGTTTATGAAAAAGAGAAAAATAAAAAGCTTCAATCGCTAAAATCGGTAAAAATTTTTTCCATAAATAGGCAGATTGAAAAACTAAGATCTATTTTAA
Source organism: Nitrosophilus sp. (assembly GCF_982775275.1). Taxonomy (NCBI): domain Bacteria; kingdom Pseudomonadati; phylum Campylobacterota; class Epsilonproteobacteria; order Nautiliales; family Nitratiruptoraceae; genus Nitrosophilus; species Nitrosophilus sp. Next base: position 814 of record NZ_CEXZHP010000166.1, on the reverse strand, counting down.
ATTCCCTTGAAAAGGAGGAGGATTTAGAAAAACTCGCATATGAAGAGGAGCTTAAAGCAAACCTGATTTTGGCAAATCTTTACTTGATAAAACCTTATCAAAAAGAGGTTGTTTTGAAAGATTTTGAAGGTAAAGAGATAAAAATAGAGCTTCCAAAAGAGGCAAAAAGCGTCTCGCAAATGGCCGATATTTTTTTTAATAGGGCTAAAAGATATAAACAAAAAGCAAAAAATATCCATATAGAAAGAGAAAATCTCCAATCTAAGATACAATTTTTAAAAAGAATGATAAACAGAATAAAAGATGCCAAAAACATAGAAGAGATAGAGATTTTATTTCCTAAAAAAGAGAGTTCAAAATCCAAAAAAGAGAGATTTAAAAATTATGAAAAGTTCGTAATTGAAGGTTACAATATTTATGTTGGAAAAAATGAAAAGGGAAACGAAGAGCTTTTAAAAAAAGCAAAAGCAAACGATATCTGGATGCATATAAAAGATATTCCCTCGGCTCACGTAATAATTCGAACAAATAAACAAAATATACCAGAGACAATTTTGAAAGAGGCCGCAAAACTTTGCGTCGATTTTAGTGTAGATAAAAGCGGTGATTATTTGGTAGATTTTACACAAAGAAGAAATGTAAAAATAAAAGAGAAATCTTTTGTCAATTATATAAATTATAAAACTATAAAGGTGAGAAAGGTATAATAGGAATTAGGAATTATGAATTTATAGAAAAAGTCCCTAATTCCCAATTCCCAATTCCAAGGAAATATATGTTTAACATCATAAAAGAAAATTCCCAAAGGTTTGTA
>NZ_CEXZHP010000165.1:0-3388 GCF_982775275.1 Nitrosophilus sp. | reverse complement strand
ATTTAGTGACGAGCATACGAACGGCTGGCTTACCTTGAAGCAAACGTAGCTGAGTTAAACGAAGCAAGTTTGTGGTTAATTAAAATTGTTGAGTAGTTTAGTTAGAAAGTTAGAAAGTGAAGAAGTGAGAAAGTTAAAAAGTGAGAAAGTGGAAAAATCACTAATGTCCAATGTCCAATGTCTAATGTCCAATTTAGTTAAAATGGTTGAGTAGTTGGGTGGTTAATTGGTGTTAAGTGTTTGAGTTGTTGAAATACTAAAATCTAAATCTAAAGGAGAACGATGTTACCGATAATTGCTACAAAAGAGGAATTTTCAAAATTTGTTGAAGAGATAAAAAATAGCGATATCTATAAAGAGCCGTTAGGTTTTGGGATAGCAAGAGTCGATAGAGGGCAAAAAAATCCAGATAAAATTCTACAAGCAACTTTTCCTGTTGTAAACTGGAAAGAAAATTTTGGAAGTGCCGCAGTTTTTATCAAAGCTTTAGAAGAGTGCAATTTGGCTTTTGATAAAAATGCTTCAGAGGCTGTTTTTGACGTAACAAGAGAGTTTGTAAACAACTGCTTAAACGCTTTTGCACCATTTTTACATGAGGCAAAAGGAGACTCTCATAAAAATGTTCAAATCATTAAGATATTGGACACCCTTATAGATATAGAGTGTGATAGGTTTAAACTGGTTTTTATATTTGAAGATGAAGCTCCAAAAAGTGTTGAGAGCGTATATTTAAAATTATATGCTCTATCTCTTGGAAAAGCTCCTTTAAGAGGGGTGAACCTAAACGGAGCTTTTGGAATACTCCCTAATGTTGCTTGGAGTTCAAATACTCCTATTGAGCTTGATTGGTTAAGGGATAATGAGATTGAATTAAAACTAAACGGAGAATATCCGCAAATCGATTCTGTAGATAAATTTCCAAGATTTTTACAACATATTATCCCTGCGGATAATACAAGGATTTTAGATGCAAGCAAAGTAAGATTTGGAGCTCAGCTTGCAGCCGGAACTACCGTTATGCCAGGAGCAAGTTATATCAATTTCAATGCGGGAACTTTGGGTCCTGTTATGGTTGAAGGAAGGATCTCATCAAGCGCGGTTGTTGGAAAAGGGAGCGATATCGGAGGTGGAGCAAGCATACTTGGAGTTTTAAGCGGAACAAGCGGAAATCCAATAAGCATCGGAGAAAATTGTCTTCTTGGCGCCAATTCGGTAACAGGCATACCTTTAGGAGATGGCTGTATAGTTGATGCGGGAATAGCCGTTCTTGAAGGAACAAAATTTTATATAAGCCAAAGCGAATTTGAAAAAATCAAAGAGATAAATCCAGAATTTAAAAGCGAATATAAAGAGATATTCAAAGGTAGAGAGCTTGCTGGGTTAAATGGCCTTCATTTTAGACAAGATTCAATTACCGGACAGATGAGAGTATTTAGAAGCAATAAAGAGATCAAACTAAATGAAGCATTACATTAATAGTTGAGTGTTTTTACACTCAACTATTTTAAAAATTTTTCGTCTATATATTTAGTATCGTATCTATTTGAAATAAAGTCATGATTTTCCATCATTTTTTTATGAAAATCTATCGTAGTTTTTATACCTGTTACTTCAAACTCCTCTAACGCTCTTTTCATTTTTGCTATCGCTCTATCTCTATTTTCTCCCCATACTATTAGCTTAGCTATCATAGAGTCGTAATATGGAGGAACTATATAACCAGCATAAACATGGGTATCCATTCTAACATCTTTTCCTCCCGGAGCTATCCAGGTTTTGATTTTGCCGGGACTTGGAATGAATCTGTTTGGATCTTCGGCGTTGATTCTACACTCTATCGCATGTCCTCTTAGAGTAACATTTTCTTGAGGAAAAAGTTTCTCACCCTCTGCAACTCTTATCATCCACTCTATTATATCTATTCCGCTTACCATTTCACTAACTGGATGTTCAACCTGCAATCTGGTATTCATCTCCATAAAATAAAAGTTTTTCTCGCTATCGACTAAAAACTCTATCGTTCCGGCTCCCTCATATTTTATAGCACGTGCGGCTTTTACTGCCGTATCTAAAAGCTCTTTTCTTCTCTCTTCATCAAGCAAGATCGCCGGAGACTCTTCTAACATTTTTTGATGTCTTCTTTGCAAAGAGCAGTCTCTCTCTCCAAGATGAACAACATTTCCGTAACTATCGCCAATTAACTGCACCTCTATATGTCTTGGATTTTTGATAAATTTTTCCATATAGATAGTTCCGTCTCCAAATGCACTTATCGCTTCGGATTCAGCGGCTAAAAAGGCGTTTTCTATATAACTTTCATCCTCAACTACCCTCATCCCTTTTCCGCCGCCTCCAGCGGCCGCTTTTAAAATAACAGGATAGCCTATCTCTTTTGCCTTTTTCTTAGCGTCTTCTACATTTTTTATAGCCCCTTCGCTTCCTGGGATAACGGGAACTCCAGCCTTTCTCATAACCTCTTTTGCCTTAGACTTGTCACTCATTAGCTGCATAACTTCCAAAGAAGGACCTATAAATTTTATTCCGTGAAGATTACATATCTCGACAAATTGCTGATTTTCGCTCAAAAATCCATATCCTGGAAAAATCGCGTCACATCCGCTAATTTCTGCGGCACTTATAATTGAGGGGATATTTAGATAACTTTCACTACTTTTCTCTCCACCTATACAAATTGCCGCATCTGCTAACTTTAGATAGTGAGCATCTTTATCAGCAACAGAATATACGGCAATCGCTTTTTTACCCATCTCTTTTATCGTTCTTATGGCTCTTAGAGCAATCTCTCCCCTATTTGCTATTAAGATCTTTTCTATTTTTCCCATTTATAGCCTCTCAACCAAAAATAGCGGCATATCATATTCAACGGGCTGCCCATCTTCAACCAATATATCCAAAATTTTACAATCAAACTCCGCCTCAATCTCGTTAAATATTTTCATAGCTTCTATTATGCCAATGGTTTGGCCCTTGCTGACAACATCACCTACTTTTACAAAAGGAGGGCTATCTGGGCTTGGAGCTCTATAAAATGTTCCTACCATCGGAGATGTTATATATTCGCCTTTTTTGCTCTCAACTTTTTCCTCTTTTTCTACAGCAGGAGCGCTCACCCCAGCAGTTTCCGTAGCTTTAGCGGCAACTTGAGGCTGAACCGCCGGCACCGCCACACCTTCGATGCCTTTTTGCAAAGAGATCTCAAACTCTTCATTTTTAACTTTTAATTTATTCAAACCGCTTTTATCAAATAACTTTATCAACTCTTTAATCTCTTTAAAATCCATAACCGATCCTTGCTATTTGGAATTTGTTAAAATTATTTTAGTTAAAATGTTGGTAAATGGGAAATGGGAAATGGAATTGGGAATTG
>NZ_CEXZHP010000164.1:0-3389 GCF_982775275.1 Nitrosophilus sp. | reverse complement strand
TTTTTTAGCTTTTGGTTTTATGATATTTTTAGTGCGATTATTTTCATTGTATTTTTTATCCTTTTTATCCAACTCAACTTTTTTAACCATTTTAACCTTTTTAACTTTTTCATCCTTTTTATCCCACTCAACCTTTTTAACCCTTTTAACTTCTTTATCCCACTCAACTTTTTTGACCATTTTAACCTTTTTAACTTCCTTTTTAATATCAAAATTTTTTAAGCTTATTTTAATGGGAGAACTATATTTTTTTTTAAATTTTTGAAAATCGTTTTTTTGAGTAGCATAGAAAAAGATAGATAAAAAAATGATATGCAAAAAAGAAGAGATTAAAAAGGAAAAAAGATATCTTTTATTCATAAAATAGATTATATAGTTTTAATAGCTATTAATCAATATTTTTATAAAATAAGCAAAATTTTAATATAAAAGGATTTTGATATGTTTGAAAAAAGTATAAAGGCTTTTGAAGAGGCACAAAAATATATCCCAGGAGGTGTTGATTCTCCCGTTAGAGCATTTAAAAGCGTAGGCGGAACTCCGGTATTTATTGAAAGAGGTGAGGGGGCTTTTTTAATAGATGTTGATGACAATAGATATATTGATTATGTTCAAAGCTGGGGTCCTTTGATTTTTGGGCATTGTGACGAAGATATTTTAAAAACCGTAGTAGATACGGCAAAAAAGGGTCTTAGTTTTGGTGCTCCTACTATATTAGAAACTATGCTTGCTAAAGAGATAGTTGATCTATATGAAAGCATTGATAAAGTTCGATTTGTAAATAGTGGCACGGAAGCTGTGATGAGTGCCATAAGGCTTGCAAGGGGATTTACTAACAAAGATGATATTATAAAATTTGAAGGATGTTATCACGGACATAGCGACTCACTGCTTGTTCAAGCAGGAAGCGGAGCCGCCACTTTTGGAAACCCAAGTAGTCCCGGAGTTCCTGCAGATCTTACAAAACATACTCTTTTAGCTAAATATAACGATATAGAGAGCGTAAAAAAATGTTTTAGTCAAAGTGAAGATATAGCATGCGTGATAATAGAGCCGATTGCTGGAAATATGGGATTGGTTCCCGCAGATGAAGAGTTTTTGCGAGAGCTTAGGGAGCTTTGCGATAAATATGGTGCTCTTTTGATATTTGATGAGGTTATGAGCGGCTTTAGAGCCTCTTTAAAAGGAGCTCAAGGATTAACCGAAGTTAAGCCCGATTTAGTTACTCTTGGAAAAGTTATCGGAGGAGGTATGCCTGTAGGCGCTTTCGGTGGAAAAGAAGAGATTATGGATATGTTAAGTCCACAAGGCCCCGTTTATCAAGCCGGAACTTTAAGTGGAAATCCAGTTGCTATGGCGGCAGGTTTGGCAACTGTAAAAAAATTGAAAAAAAATCCAGATATTTTTGATACTCTTGAAAAAAGAGCAAAAAGATTGGTAGAAGGGATGAAAAAGATAGCAGATGAGTTTGATATTCCTTTGCAGGTAGATGTAAGAGGAAGTATGTTTGGATTTTTCTTTAATGATTCAAAAGTCAAAAATTTCGACGACGCTTTAAAATCTGACACCCAAATGTTTGCTAAATTTCATCAAAGTATGTTGAAAAAAGGCGTATATTTTGCTTGTAGTCAATTTGAGACAGGTTTTATTTCAACACCTATAACTGATGATTTAGTGGAAGAGACTTTAACAAAAGTCAAAGATAGTTTTGAAGAGATAATTAAACTTGATTAAAATGATTGTTCGAAGTCGGACTTCGAACCTAAAAATCAAAAGAGGAAATTATGGAAGAAAAACCAAAATATAGAAAAATAATAGAAGGCGCGGAAGCACTCTCTTTGGGTGTTTCCATAGTTGTAGCGATTTTGATAGGAGTAGGGATCGGCATATGGCTAAAAAATATTTTTGGTTACTCCTGGCTTTTGTGGCTGGGGGTTTTTTGGGGGGTTGCTGCTGCTATTTTAAATGTTTATAAAGCTTATCAAAAGCAAAAAAAAGAACTCGATGAACTCTCTAAAAATCCAAGATATAAAAATTATCATTTAAATGACGAGGATGACGAATTGCAAGAGTATGAAAAATGAGATATTTTTTTTATATATTAACAACTTTAGATATTTTTTTGGTTTTGTATCTTTTTTTTCAAAAAAATTATATCTATCTATTAAATACCCAAATAGCTATGATTGCCTCTTTGTTTGTAACTTTGGGGTCTTTTTTGGGATATAAAAGAGTTGTTCAAAAAAGATATAAAGATTTTATTGGTGATGATAGAGATACAATAGATAAAATTGAAGATAGGTTTGATCTATATAAAGAATCACAAATCATACAAGATCATAAAAAACTTTTTGAAGAGGAGAAAAAAAGAGTAAAATCAGCCAAAGAAGGTATAAAAAATTTTATATTAACAAGTGGGGGATTTTTATCTTTTTATAGAATAGGAGCATATCTTTTTTTAATAATATCCGTCTTATTTTTAATGGATAAAAAGATTTTTAATGTCTTTGCCTATTTTATTGGTCTCTCTCTTGTTCCTATGTCGGCACTTATAGCTTCTCTTTTTTTTAAGAAGTAATCATAGGGATATTTATCGTAATAGATTTTGAGGAAAAATCCAAATAGGCGTTGATGGAATGGGCTAAATTTTTAAGTTTTTCCAATCCCTCTTTTTTATACTCTTTTGCCGAGATTTCTATTGCAAAAAGAGTAAATTTTCTATTTGAGATTTTTATATATTCACCAACTTTGATATATAGTTTTATTAAAATTGTTTGAGATTGGTCAAATTTTTCAAATATAGCGTTTAAAAGTTTTATAAATTTATCTGTGTTTATTTTTATCTCGGGAAGTGTTGGGTCTATTTCTTTGATAAAATTAGTATTGGATTTTGTAGAATTTGCACTTATACAAAGATCTAAAAGAGCGTATATATTGACTAATTGAGTGTTGCTCTCTTCAATATTTTCGATTTTTAACTCTGGATAGCGATAGAGTTTTATTGCTATCTCTTCATCGTTTTCGTAACCGACACATATGGCAAAAAACCTAAATCTACCAAATTCCAAATCTAAAAAAGTTGTTTTAAATCCGTAATTGTTACTGGCATAGCTTAACGCTAATTGATAGATCTCGCTTGCGGCTACAGAGCCTAAAAGATACTGTGCCTCTTGATTTAGTGAGATAACTTTTCCGTTTTTATTAAATAGTATAAATGGATTGTAGTCATATTCTATAAATTTTTCATAAAAATCCATAATTTTCCTTAAAGTAAATGGAAATTAGGAAATGGGAATTGGGAATTTGGAATTAGTAAATTTTATTCCTATTTTCCCACTTTCTAACTTTTAATTAACCGCAAATCTTCGCTCGCTTTACTCGCTTGATTT
>NZ_CEXZHP010000163.1:0-3422 GCF_982775275.1 Nitrosophilus sp. | reverse complement strand
CTATCAATTGATTTTTATAATAATTAAAATAGCCTATTTTAGAAAAATTTTCTGTATCTATCTTTATAGTTTTTGAGTTTTTAAAATAGTTTTTTATCTTTTTAATTTTTATTCTTTTTCTAAATTCTCTATTTTTAATTTGTATTTTTTTTGAAACATTAAAATGTTTTACTTCAAATCTGCATGCTTTCTCATAAGGAAACAATATTTTTTCTAACTCTTTATCTTTTTGAAATGCAATAACTAAGGTAGGAGTTAATATCTCAAACAAAGAGTGTTTCAATAAAGTTGCCCCATATCTATCGTCAATAAATCCCGTAGTATCTACAATTATAGTATTTGCTCCACTTTTTATAGCAAAATCAGATAATCTTTTAGCTCCAATAACAAAATTTAAGAAATTTTTCACTGGAGAAAATGAACCAATAAACCAATATTTATAAAAATTTTTATATTTTACTGTTTGGGTAGAGGGTAAGCCTATTGAGCTTTGCCCTACATCTAAGTCCAAAAACGCACAATTTTTTAGTTTGTCAAATAGCTCTAAAGAGAAAGTAGTTTTTCCACTATCATTATCACCTAAAACTAAAATAGTACCTTTTAGGTTTTCAATATTTATTTGTGAAATCTCTTTTTCATAAAACATCTACCAATATCTTATAGGGCCTGTATCAACATGGATGAAACCGGATTTTGGATAATAGCCGACCCCTCCTCTTTTTAAACTAATTGCAGCTTTTTTTAAAGTAAAAAGATCAACTCCTGGAAGATTGATATCTATAGCCATTCCTTTCATGTGATAACTTTTTTTTGCAACACCTTTAGATATTTTTCTTAAATAAAGATTTGTTTTAGGAGATCTATAGCCAGAAATTATATGAAAAGATTCTTTTCTTTTTACAATATTTTGCAGATCAAATAAAAGATCTAAAAGCTTTAAATCAATCGGTTTTATTTCTCCTGTTCTAAAATCTCTTAATATTTTATATATTGACTCAATTTCATCTTTTATATACTCTCCCTCTATCCAATATGTGGATTTTAAAAATTCTCCTGTATGGATATTGTAAAATGATAACTTTTTTTCATAAATGTTTTTTCCAAAGGAGATATTTGGAAAGAGTATAGAAATGGGTAAAATTGCACTATATTTTAAAATTTTTCTTCTTTCTTGAAAATATTTATCCATTATAGATAAACCTTTTAAAAATTGTATTTTTAATTTTACCAAAATTATTTTTTATTTAATAACTGGATCATTTTTCTATCGATATCATAAATATCGTCTCTAAAATTTACTCCATTTTCATCTACAAATGCAGTCATATAAAATATATATACTCTAAAGGGTTTTTTTAATGGTAAAATCAAATCTCTCTTTTCAATAAGCATTTTTAAAATTTTTCTATATGTTAAATTTCTATCTTCATTTTGATATATTTTATAAAGAAGTTCTATCGGCTTTTCCACTCTTACACATCCAGAACTTAATGCTCTATTTTTAAGATTAAAAAGATTTTGATCTGGAGTATCATGAATATAGATATCATCTGAATTTGGAAAAATAAATTTTACAAAACCTAAAAAATTATTGGGCCCTGGTTCTTGCATAAATACATAAGGAGTACTATCATTATAAATAGTCCAATCAATATCTCTAATATCTACAATCTCTTTGCCATCCCAATCCAAAGCTGCATATATACCTTTTTTCTCAAAATATTCAAACTCTTTCTTTTTTAATTTTGGCAATATATCTTCTTTTACAATAGTTTTTGGTGCTCTCCAATAAGGGTTTAAAACTGAATATTTTATATAATCTTTTAAAATGGGAGTTTGCCTATCTTTTCTTCCTATAATTGCTTTCATTTTTAATACTCTTTTATTTGAAATATATAAAGACAATGAAAAATCTGGAATATTAACTATTACAAAATTCTCATCATTTTCTAAAAGCCACCTTATTCTCTCTATATTAAGTTTTAATATTTGAATTTTTTTATCTACAGTTTCATTCATTTTTGCTAAAGTTTTTGGCCCTATAATACCATCAGCCTTTAAACCATGCCTTCTTTGAAATTTTTTTACTCCTTTTTCTAAACATTCATCATATAGTTCATTTATATAGTTGCATTCATAATCTCCTGTTATTTTTAGTCTATTTTTTATTTTTAGAATTATCTTACTTTTATCTTTAGGTTTTATAAGATAAAAATTTTTTTCTATCTTTTCCCATCCATTCTTTTTTTTAATTTGGATATATCTATTTAAAGCTTGAATTAAAGAAAGATATATTGGATGGTTTTGAATATTTTTTTGTTTTTTTTCATTATTTGATAAAAGGACAAAATCCTCTTTTTTTAAACAACCAAAATTAATATCATGTAAATATTGATTAAAAGAACTATTTAAAAGAGATTGCAGTTCAATAAGTAAATTTTTGTCTTTTTCCAAAGTGTATCTAAATATAATATCTCTTATTCTATTTAAGTTATATTTTGATTTATTACATAACACCGAATTATCACTCTTTATTTTTGCGATAATTTTATATACATCTTTTGGAATATTGCTATTTTTAGTTAAATTAAAATCAAAGTTATTTGCTAAAAGAAGTAATGAAAATAGTAAAAAAATCGATATTTTTTTCTTCATTTTATCCTAATTTTTAAAAAATATTTAAGAAATTTTTTGTATAATTTCAATTCAATTTAGCTGCTGGCCCCATCGTCTAGCGGTTAGGACACCGCCCTTTCACGGCGGTGACGGGGGTTCGAGTCGCCCTGGGGTCGCCATCACTTTTTCCGATAACTTCCAAATTCTTCCATTGTTTCCCTAAAAATCGGATATATCTTTAGTTTTAGATTTCCGTCTATTTCCACACAAATCCATTTCAAGCCAACTTTTTTTACGGTAATTTTTGCGGTAAGATTTTTATGTGACAAATTTTTACCGCAAAGGATTAAAAATGCACTACAAAAAGGCAGTTTCAAACCACTTTGTTTGCTCTTTTTATTTACCTTAATTTGACTCCACTTTGTGAATATATATTGAATATAAAAAAATATGCCAAAAGGAGTCATTATGCCAAAATTGGTTAAACCTCTAACAGACACGCTAATTAAAAGAGCAAAACCCCAAAAAAAAGTAAAAAAACTTGCTGATGGAAACGGATTATACCTAATTATTGAACCTTATGGCAAAAAATGGTGGAGAGTAGATTATACATTCAAAGGAAAGAGATCCTCAAAATCCCTCGGAGAATATCCAAATGTCTCATTAAAAGAAGCTCGCCAAAAAAGAGATGAAATTAAAAAACTCATTAATGAAGGTATCAATCCTTCTACCCATCAAAAACCGACAAACACTTTCAAATCCGTGGCAGTCGAATATCTTCAAACCCAGGTTCCTAGCCCGATGAG
>NZ_CEXZHP010000162.1:0-3521 GCF_982775275.1 Nitrosophilus sp. | reverse complement strand
CGATCTCTTTTGGAAATTCTTCTAACATTGTTTTTCTCCTTTTTATATATGATTTATTAATTTATTAACAACTCAACCACTCAACCATTTTAACTTTTTTAACCAAATTAGACATTGGACATTGGGCATTGGTAAATGGGAATTGGAAATTGAATCCTCTCTTCCCCCCTTACCGCCTAACTTCCTTCTCCCCTCAACCTTCAACCTTTTACCTAATCACTCAACCACTTAACTATTTTACCCAATACTAAGCCTTACGGCTTTACCCTCGCTCACTTTTTCACTTTCTCACTTTTTCACTTTCTTACTACTCAACAACTCAACCATTTTAACCAATACAAAATTTTACCATTTATGTCCTATATTCAGCATTAATCTTTACATATTCATACCCAAGATCGCATCCGTATGCCTTAAAATATCCATCTGCGATATTTAAGTTGCATTTTATGGTAAATTCATCTTTTTTCATTATATTGTGGGCTTTTTCTTCAATATCTGGAGTAAATAGTATATTTTCTTTATCATAAACCAAAATATCTTCAAACCAGATTTGCAATCTATTCTCATAACACTCAATTTCTGAAGCGCCTATCGTTGAAGCTATTCTCCCCCAGTTTGGATCTTCTCCAAAAAGCGCAGTTTTAACCAAAAGGGAATTGCTTAAGGCTTTTGCTGCTATTTGTGCCTCATGGTCGTTTTTCGCTCCAAATATCTCAAATCCCACAAGTTTTTTTGCCCCTTCTCCATCTTTTACTATTTGAAGAGCTAAATGATGCATAATTTTATGAAGAGCAAAATCAAAAGCCTCTTTATCGTAAATATCACTTTTGTGATTTGCCATTAAAAAAACGGAATCGTTGGTAGATCTATCTCCATCTACGCTTATTGCGTTAAAGGTTGTTTTTACGTTTTTTTGTAATAACTCTTTCATATCTTCTTTTGGAATATCGGCATCTGTTACGATAAAACAAAGCATAGTCGCCATTGCGGGATTTATCATGCCAGCCCCCTTTGCAACTCCCGCAATTTTGAAACTTTTGCCATTTTTTAAAATCACTTCAAAAGCTATCTCTTTTGGATAGCTATCGGTGGTCATTATTGCTTTTGCAAAAGTATTTGACTCTTTTGAGTTAAGATCAAATTTGTCTATCGCTTTTTTAATCTTCTCTTTTGGAAGATATACTCCAATTACTCCGGTTGAGCTTATTATAGGATTTTTAATTTGTGGAAATTTTGTTTTTGCATAATTTAAAATATCCTCTATATCTTCAATACCTTTTTTACCGGTCATCGCGTTTGCGTTTTTCGAATTTACGAGAATAAAATTTGTTTTTTTAATACTATTTTTTTTAAAATGCAAAATAGGAGCGGCTTGAAATCTATTTTTTGTAAAAAGTGCCTCAATATCGCAAATTTCGCTGCTATAGATAAAGCCAACGTCAAATTGATCCTTTTTTAAGGATGCTTTTACGCCTTGAGAATAAAATCCATCAACGCTTGATATTGAACCTTTTATAGGTATGATTTTAAACATTGGCTATCCTTTGATTAGGAAAAGAGGAGAAAGAGGCAAAGAAAAAATCGTTATATTAACGATTTTTTCTTCATTGTTCTAAGTGTAGAAGCGGCAACTTTTATCTTTTTTCTTGTTCCGTCAGGTAGAGTTATTCTAACTGTTCTTAAATTTGGCAAAAATCTTCTTTTAGTTTTGTTATTTGCATGGCTTACGTTATGTCCGCTCATAGGACCTTTTCCGGTTATTGCGCATTTTCTTGACATTTTATTACCCTCTCGTAGGAATTTAGCTTTGAATTTTATCTTTTTTAAACTTAAATGTTAATGAATTTAAACTTCTTTTTAGGTTCTTTTATTTTAGCTTATTTGGTATAATTATGCAACTATTAAAAATTGATAAGTTACACAATTTAAAGGGATTTTATGTTAGTAGCGCCAAGTATTTTAAGTGCCGATTTTGGGAAATTAAATGAAGAGATAAAAGATGTTTGCGAAAAAGGGGCGGATTTAATACATGTTGATGTTATGGACGGCCATTTCGTTCCAAATCTAACTATAGGACCGGTTGTAGTAGAAGCGGTTAATAAAATATCAACAAAGCCGCTTGATATTCATTTAATGGTGGAAAACAACTCTTTTTTTGTAGATCTTTTTGCTCATATTAAACCTGAGTATATCTCTTTTCATATAGAAGAGGAAAAACATCCCCATAGACTTATACAAAAAATAAGAAGTTACGGCATAAAACCGGCAATCGTTTTAAATCCTGGAACAACTCCAAAATTAATAGAGTATCTTATAGAAGATATAGATATGGTGTTACTAATGAGCGTAAATCCCGGATTTGGAGGACAAAAATTTATACCGATTTATGAAAAAATATGTGAAGTTAAAGAGATGATAGATGAGAAAAACCCTAACTGCCTAATAGAGGTTGACGGGGGAGTAAACGATAAAAATATAAGAGAGTTAAAAAGTGCGGGAGTTGATATCGCGGTTGCCGGAAGCTATATATTTGGCGCAAAAGATAGAAAAAAAGCGATAGAGAGTTTAAAGGTATAGAGTGAGAGTAAAAATCTGCGGTATTACCAATTTGGAAGATGCGTTGATAGCAATTGAAGCCGGAGCAGATGCTTTGGGATTTGTTTTTTATAATAAATCTCCAAGATATATTGAGATTCAAAAGGCAAAAGAGATCGTAAAAAACCTTCCTCCTTTTGTTGAAAGAGTTGGACTTTTCGTAAACGAGTCTCAAAATATAATCCAAGAGATATGCCAATATACGAATATGAGCCTAGCTCAGATTCATTTTGATGTTAGCGAAGAGTTTATAGATAGCTTGAAAATAAAGGCCTTGCCGGTTATTAGGGCTAAATCAAAAGATGATCTAAAAAGGTTTGAAAACAGATATAGGTTGGTAGATGCGTATGTTCAAGAGTTTGGCGGGAGCGGTAAGAGAGTGGCACTGGAGTGGTTTGAAGGTATTGATACGTCCAAAATTATTTTAGCGGGAGGTTTAAACCCTCAAAATATAAAAGAGGTTAAAAAATATAACTTTTACGGGGTAGATGTTAGCAGCGGAGTAGAGATAAAAAAGGGAAAAAAAGATCCCAAAAAAGTTGTAGAGTTTATTAGAAAGGCAAAATTTGAATAAGCTTGAAAAATTGGCTTATAAGCTGAAAAAAAGAGATCTAAAAAAAGAGGAGTTTGATAATATTTTGCTTGCGCTTTATGGAATGTTTGAAGATCCCGATCTCATTTTTGAGACTTTAAAAGCAAGAGGTTTTCCAATCGAAAAAAAAGATAATAAAATCTTTTTGAAAACGGCAAAAACCGATTTTAAAGATCAAGAGTTTGTGATAGTGGATATAGAAACAAGCGGGAGCAAATCTTATAACTCACAAGTAATAGAAATAGGAGCTATAAAATATAAAAACGACAAAGTCATCGATAGATTTGAAAGTTTCGTATACGCAAAAGAGCTTCCGGAATATATAACGAAA
>NZ_CEXZHP010000161.1:0-3529 GCF_982775275.1 Nitrosophilus sp. | reverse complement strand
GTAAAACCCTTGTTGCAACTTTGGCTGTGGCGTTAAACGCTAAGACGGGTGAGGGAGTTCATGTTGTTACGGTTAATGACTATCTTGCAAAAAGAGATGCCACAGAGATGGGAAAACTATATAATTTTTTAGGATATAGCGTTGGATGTATAACAAGCGAAATAGATGATGATTTTGAGAGAAAAAAGCAGTATGAAGCCGATATAACATATGGAACAAATAATGAGTTTGGTTTTGATTATTTAAGAGACAATATGAAATACTCTCTTGAAGAGATGGTCCAAAGAGGGCACAATTTTGCTATCGTAGACGAGGTTGACTCTATTTTGATAGATGAAGCAAGAACTCCTCTTATAATCTCAGGACCTACAAACAGAAAACTAGATAACTATATAAAAGCTGATAAAATTGCAAAACAGCTTATAAAAGATGAAGATTTTACCGTCGATGAGAAAAATAGAGTTATTTTAATAACCGAAAAAGGTATCGAAAAGGCCGAAAAACTTTTTGGTGTAGAAAATCTATACGATTTGGAAAATGCAATTTTGGCTCACCATCTTGATCAAGCTTTAAAAGCAAACTATCTTTTTGAAAAAGATGTTGATTATGTGGTAAAAAACGGAGAAGTTATTATCGTTGACGAGTTTACCGGAAGATTAAGCGAGGGTAGAAGATTTAGCGAGGGGCTCCATCAAGCTCTTGAGGCAAAAGAGGGTGTTGAGATAAAAGAGGAGTCGCAAACTCTTGCCGATATTACTTTTCAAAACTATTTTAGGATGTATAAAAAGCTTGCGGGAATGACCGGAACCGCTCAAACAGAAGCTACTGAATTTTCACAAATATACAATCTTGAGGTAATTTCTATCCCAACAAACAGACCGGTAATCAGAAAAGATCATGATGATTTGATCTTTAAAACAGAAAAAGAGAAGTTTGATGCGGTAATAAAAAAGATAAAAGAGCTTCATAAAAAAGGGCAACCTGTTTTAGTAGGGACAACCTCTATCGAAAAAAATGAGCTTTTACATGAATTATTAAAAAAAGAAAAAATTCCACACGCTGTTTTAAACGCAAAACATCACGAACAAGAGGCTCAAATAATCGCGCAAGCCGGAAAGAAGGGAGCGGTTACCGTAGCTACCAATATGGCTGGACGGGGAGTTGATATAAAAATCGACGATGAAGTTAGAAGTCTTGGAGGGCTATTTATATTAGGAACCGAAAGACATGAATCAAGAAGGATAGACAATCAGCTAAGAGGTAGGGCAGGAAGACAGGGAGACCCTGGTGAGAGTCAATTCTTTTTAAGTTTGGAAGATAATCTTTTAAGAATTTTTGGCGGCGATAGAATAAAAAATATAATGGAAAGAATAGGCATACAAGAGGGTGAACATATCGAGTCAAAAATGGTAACAAGAGCCGTTGAAAAAGCTCAGAAAAAAGTTGAAGCTATGCATTTTGAGTCAAGAAAATATATTTTAGAGTATGATGATGTGGCAAACGAGCAGAGAAAAACTATCTATAAATTTAGAAAAGAGCTTTTAAATCCCGAATTTAATATAGAAAGTAAAATAAAAGAAAATAGAGATGAGTTTATAGAACATCTTTTAAGCGATTGTGAGATTTTCCCAGAAACTCCTAAAGACGACTTTAATCTTGAAAAACTTGCGCTAAAACTAAAAGAGGAGCTTCATAGCGATTTTTCTATAGAAGAATTAAAAGAGAAAGATTATGAAGAGTTAAAAAACTATATCTTACAAAAGCTTGAAGATGAATATAATAAAAAAATGAGCGTAGTTGATAAAAAACAAAAAAATGAAATTGAAAGAATATTATATTTACAGATTTTAGATAACGGTTGGAGAGATCATCTTTATCAGATGGATATTTTAAAAACCGGAATAGGACTTAGAGGTTATAATCAAAAAGATCCTCTTGTTGAGTATAAAAAAGAGAGTTTTAATCTTTTTATGGAGCTTGTTCAAAATATAAAATTTGAGGTGATAAAAACTCTACATACCATGGAGTTAAGAAGTGAAAAAGAGGAAGAGGAGATAAAAAAACTTGAAGAAGAGCTAAAAAGAATGGAAGAGGAGCTAAAATCAAGTGCTATTATGCAGCATGGAGAAGAGGTTAAAACTCAAACAAATCAAAATCAGCCGCTTATTGCTTCTAAAAAACCAAAAAGAAACGAGCCTTGCCCTTGCGGAAGTGGCAAAAAATATAAACATTGTTGCGGAAGAAGCGGTCCTAAAAAGGGAGTTTTAGCTCAGGCAAACGCTTAATCTAGGCTGTTTTTATGGATAAAAAATTTATCTTTTTTATAGTTAAAAGATATCTTCGATTTGATAAAGATCAGCCCTTTATATTTTTATCGGCTCTTTTGGCCTTTTTGGGTATAACCGTTGGTGTTATGGTATTGATCGTTGCTATGGCTATTATGAACGGGTTTGATAAAGAGTTTGAAAAAAAACTTTTTACGATGAATTATCCTTTAACTATATATCCAAAACTCCCCGGAGCTGTAAATGAAACTCTTTTGAAAAATTTAGAAAAAAAATATCCCCGATTAATATTTAGTCCCTATATAAACACTCAAGCTATCGTCAAAAAAGGGGATTTAATGGAAGGGGGTATTTTATTTGGTGTAGATTTTGAAAAAGAGAAAAAGATAAACGAGGTTATTAAAAAAGCTTTAGAAAACAAAAAATTAAAAAAATTTGAAGCGATTGTTGGTAAAGAGATGTATGATAGACTCTATTTAAATGAAGAAGAGAAAGTCGTTTTTATATTTACCAAAACCGAACCCAACGGATTTGCGTTAACTCCTTTGATAAAGAGATTTAAAATAAAAGGTTTCTTTAAATCTGGATTGGTAGCTTACGATAAAAGCTACGTATATACCACGTTAGAGTCTTTAAGAAAGATACTTAGAATTAAAAAAGATGAATTTAGTGGGATTCATATCTACTCAAAAGATCCTCAAAATGATATAAAAATTTTAAAAAAAGATCTTCCAAAAAGTGTCGGTATCGTTGGTTGGTGGCAACAAAACGGAAACTTTTTTGCCGCCTTGCAGATGGAAAAAAGAGCACTTTTTATAGTATTGATGCTTATTATTTTAATTGCTGCTCTAAATATAGTAAGCTCTCTTTTAATGACCGTAATGAATAGAAGAAAAGAGATAGCCTTACTTTTATCTTTGGGCGCTACAAAAAAAGAGATTAAAGCTATATTTTTTTATCTTGGCTCAATAATCGGCGGATTTGGAATAGTTTTTGGTTCAATTTTAGGGCTTTTGGGTATATTTTTGCTTGGTAGGTTTGATATCGTAAAACTTCCTCCAGATGTTTACGGAACAAGCAAACTTCCTTTGGATTTGAGCGCCTTTGATTTTTCTATGATTATTATAGGAGCCATATTTATAATAATCTTTTCCTCATACTATCCAGCAAAAAAAGCAACAGATATAAAGGTTATAGAGGTATTGAGAAACGAGTAGAGTCTATTTAAATATCTTAAAAGGCAG
>NZ_CEXZHP010000160.1:251-3552 GCF_982775275.1 Nitrosophilus sp. | reverse complement strand
AAATCATATATAAAAAGGAGAAAAACAATGTTAGAAGAATTTCCAAAAGAGATCGTTGAAGAACTAAGAGCAAAAGATCCACATTTTGATGCTATCGTTACAAAACATGACGAGCTTGATAAAATAGTGACTGAAGTTGAAGAGGGAAGAGAGCATATGGAGGATTTAGAGCTTGAAAAATTAAAGCTTGAAAAACTTAAATTAAAAGATGAAGCTTACTATCTGATAAACAAATATATGAAAGAAAAGGGATTAAAATAATGGGAGAGCATAAAATAAAAAAAACGTTAAATCAAATTTTTGCCCACCCTATACCAACAAACATAGAATGGAAAAATGTAGAACATCTATTGCATCATTACGGCTTTGAGATTGAAAATACCAAAAAAAATCATATTAAAATAGTATCTCAAAACAAAAAAGAACTTATTTTAAAAGTTCATTCTCACGAAATAAGCAGTAAAGATGAGATAGTTAAATTA
The DNA here is from genome assembly GCF_982775275.1 of Nitrosophilus sp. NCBI lineage: Bacteria > Pseudomonadati > Campylobacterota > Epsilonproteobacteria > Nautiliales > Nitratiruptoraceae > Nitrosophilus > Nitrosophilus sp. The sequence goes on along the minus strand of NZ_CEXZHP010000160.1, from coordinate 3,070 downwards.
AGACATTTTTTAGAAGAAAACGGTGTTGCATAGGAGCTTACTCTTTAAAGGCTCCTTTGCTAACAAGTTTTTGATATCTAAGACCAAGCCTTTCACTAGAAGGCATTTGCAAAAGTTCATCTAAAGCATTCAAATAATAATCCTTAAGCACTTTTGCAGCCCCCTCTTTATCTCTATGGGCTCCAATTAGCGGCTCCTCTATAATATCATCAATAAGATTTAGTTTTTTTAGATCTTCAGCAGTTATTTTTAGAGCTTTTGTCGCCTGTTCAACTTTACTTGGATCATTCCACAATATCGCAGCACATCCTTCGGAAGAGATAACGCTAAAAACAGAATATCTCATCATCGCCAACTTATCAGCAACCCCTATAGCTAAAGCTCCACCGCTTCCACCTTCACCGATAACTATAGAGATGGTAATCGTATCTAATCTACTAAATTCTAAAAGATTTCTTGCTATTGCTTCGCTTTGCCCTCTCTCTTCGGCACCGACACCTGGATATGCTCCCGGCGTGTCTATAAGCATCAATATAGGAATTTTAAATTTTTCGGCAAGTTTCGCCGCGCGAAGCGCCTTTCTATAACCTTCGGGATGGGGCATTCCAAAATTTCTTTTTAATTTATTTTTAGTACCTCTTCCTTTTTGTTCACCTATCAATAAGGTTCTTTGACCATCAATATATCCAAGATAACAGATAATCGCAGGGTCGTCTCTGTAACTTCTATCTCCATGTATCTCATAAGCATCTTCCATCAAAAGTCTAACATAATCAAGCGCATAAGGCCTATCTGGATGCCTAGCAAGCTGAAGTTTTTGATAATCTGATAGATTTTTATAGGTTTTGGCAACCTCTTTTTCCAAATCTTTTTTCAATATCTCAACGGCGGCCTCATCTCCTCTTGCACGAGCAGAATCGATCTGTTCTTCAATCTGTTTGATTTTTTGTTCAAAATCCAAGTATGTTGCCAAAACTAATCCTTAAACTTTTTTAAATATAACAACCCCGTTTGTTCCACCAAATCCAAAAGAGTTGCTCATAACTACATTTAGCTCAGCTTCTCTTGCTTCATTTGGAACATAATCAAGATCACATTCGGGATCAGGAACTTCATAGTTTATAGTAGGAGGAATAACTCCTTTTTCCATAGCCATTAAAGATATAACCGCCTCAAGTGCTCCTGCCGCACCCAAGCAGTGCGCGATTTGACCTTTAGTAGAGCTAACTGGTGGGCAATTATCTTTTGAGCCAAAAAGTTTTTTTATCGCCATTGTTTCATACATATCATTATATTTAGTGCTTGTTCCGTGTGCGTTTACATAGTCTACTTTTGGACGTCCAGCCATTTCAAAAGCTGCTTTCATAGCTCTATAGGCCCCTTCGCCTTGTGGCGCCGGGGTAGTTATGTGATTGGCGTCTCCACTCTCACCAAAACCAATAATCTCTCCATATATTTTTGCGCCTCTTTTTTTAGCCGCTTCATACTCTTCAAGCACTAAAGCTCCGGCACCTTCACCCATTACAAAGCCGTTCCTTTTAGCATCAAATGGACGTGAAGCGTGTTTTGGATCGTCATTTCTCGTTGAAAGGGCTTTCATAGCGGCAAATCCACCTATACCGATAGGACATATAGCGGCTTCCGCTCCAACCACTAACATTCTATCGGCCCCACCTAAAAGAATGGTTTTTGTGGCTTCCGTGATAGCGTGCGTCCCGGCCGCGCAAGCTGTAACGCTTGAAAGATTTGGTCCTTTTAATTTATGTTCAATAGAGATAAATCCTCCTAGCATATTTACTAAAGCTGAAGGAATGAAAAAAGGGCTAATTCTTTTTGGTCCTCTTGTTTCGCAAATGATCGCGTTTTTTTCGATATTTATAAGCCCCCCTATCCCGGAAGCAGAACTTATACCAAATCTCTCCCTATCTATACTATCATCAATTGCGGCATCCTCCATGGCCTCTTTAGCCGCTTTTATTCCAAGATGAATAAATCTATCCGCTTTTTTTACCTCTTTTGGATCCATTACCGTTTTTGGATCAAAATCTTTTACCTCTGCCGCAATTTGCACAGATTGATTTGATGCGTCAAAAGAGGTTATTTTGTCTATTCCGCATTCACCGTTGATAATAGCCTCAAAGGAGCTATCTTTATCGTGCCCTAAAGAGTTAATCATACCAAGACCAGTTATTACAACTCTTTTCACTATATATCCTTTAGTTACTTAAGTATTAAGTATTAAAAGCTAAATCAGTAACTCTTAATACTTAATACAAATTTGCAGGCTAAAGCCTGCAAAAATTATGATTTGTGCTCTTCTATATATTTTACAGCGTCACCAACTGTTTGAATCTTTTCTGCATCTTCATCAGGAATTTCAATACCAAACTTTTCTTCAAGAGCCATAACAAGCTCTACAACATCCAAACTATCAGCGCCCAAATCTTCAACAAATTTTGAATCCTCTTTTACTTCATCCGGATTTGCGTTAAGCTGCTCAACAACTACTTCTTTAACTTCATCAAAAAGTGCCATATTAACTCCTTTGAAATTTTTAAATCGTCCAATTTTATCAAAAAAAGAATTAATTGGACATTAGACATTGGACATTGGTAAATGGGAATTAGGAATTGGGAATTATGCCCTCTCTCATCATTTTGACCCTTACCTCCTTCTCCCCTTACCACCTTCTCCCTTCAACCTACAGCCTTCCACCTTCCACCTAACTACTCAACCACTCAACTATTTTAACTATTTTAACCAAATTAGACATTGGACATTGGTAAATGGGAATTAGGAATTGGGAATTATGCCCTCTC
>NZ_CEXZHP010000160.1:0-151 GCF_982775275.1 Nitrosophilus sp. | reverse complement strand
TCATCATTTTGACCCTTACCTCCTTCTCCCCTTACCCCCTTACCCCCTTATCTCCTTACCTCCTTCTCCCTTCAGCCTTCAGCCTAACTACTCAATTACTTTAACTAACCACAAATCTACCTCGCTTCGCTCGCTACGATTTGCTTCAAGG
>NZ_CEXZHP010000159.1:0-3598 GCF_982775275.1 Nitrosophilus sp. | reverse complement strand
GTAAGGGGGTAAGATTCAAAATGATGAGAGAGGGCTCAATTCCCAATTCCCAATTGAGTATTCTGAAAAATTACTAAATTTCGCTCAAGTCGGATGCAATTTTTGCTAACGCAACATTTGAAAATTTTATTAAAAAGTGCAAACGCAATAGCGCCCCTTCGGGGTTAAGTGCACTTTTTTCGCTTAATAGCGAACATAAAATTTTCAAATTAAAATTGCAAAGCTTTCGCTCAATTTGTAATTTTTCAGAGGGTTCAATTCCTATTTCCCAATTCCAACATCCCTCTAATGCCCATGCTCGCCAAGCTTAGATTTTAAAAGCTTTGATTTTAGTATATACACACCACTGCTCACATACTCTGCGCCTTCCTTTAATCCCTCTATTACGGCCTCTTCTTCTAAAAATCTCAAAACTTTTACGATTTTGGGTTCAAAATTCAATTCTGTGTGTTCATGGTCCTCTTCGTCACTTTTAGAATGCTTTTTATGCTCTTTTGGAACAAAAACTATCCATTCTCCATCCAACATACTTAGAGCACTCTTTTTGACAGTTAAAGCTTTTTTAAAAGGTTTTGTCTCAATTACAATATCTCCAAAGGCATCTATCAAAAGTGGAAAACTCTTTTTTTCTATAAAAAAGAGAAGCTTCGCCTGAGCCGTCTCTTCATCAACCTTTGGCATAATCTCTAAAAATTTAACCTCAAAATCGTGGTTTGCTAAATAAAATTTGGCTTTTATCTTCTTTGATAGGCGTAAAGCCTCTTGCACGCTTAAATATGCGATTAGATAAAGATCCTTGTTTGTCACGATTTCCATTAGAGAAGAAAAGGGATCTACGTTTGTATGGAGAGGAACTATAATCTTGCTAACTTTTCCGCTTGAGTGAGAATAGATTATAAGCGAATCGAGAGGTTTTTTTAAATTTTTCGTATCGATATTTAAAGTATTTAGTTTTAATTTTAAAGAGTTAAACTTTGATTTAATTTTTTCAAACTCTATTTTTGATTTTTCCAAATCGTTAAAAGAAATTATACCTTTTTTATTTAATCTTTTATTCGCTTCATAACCGCTTATTTTTGCCTCAAACTCCGGGTTATAAGCTCTTAAATAAATTTTGTTTTTTATCTTTTGTTCCTGAAGAAGCAGTTTATTTAATATTAGGTAATATGAACCATGGAGGGCTTCTTTTTTAAACTCTTTAAAACTTCCCCCAAATAAAAACGAAGCTATTATTAAAAGAAAAACGACTCTCATCGTCTCTCCTTGTAAATCACTTTTCCGTTTAAAGCGTTAATCTTTATGCGACAATTTTTTGTAAAAACCAGATAATATAAAAGCCTGTTTTGATGTTTTAAGAAATAGTTTTTGATTTTTTCGCCGCATTTTTCATTAACAATCTTTTGTAAATCTTTATATTTGATTTTTGCAATTTTTTTTGCTCTTCAAAACTTAGATCATCTTTTGCAAAAATTACTGCTATAACAGCAAAAATCAACATTAACTTTTTCATATTTTCTCCTTCGAAGGTATAGGAATTTATAAAATAAATAGCACTTAAGTTGTAATTGTATTGGTGTACTGGTAATTGGTCATTAAGTCATTGGTATTTTGGTTAAAATAGTTAAAAAAGTTGAGTAGTTAAGTAGTTTTAACCACACAACCACACAACCATCAACTATCAACCATCAACCAAATATGTTCAATTTGTAAATATTTAGAGGGTTCAATTATTAGAAGAGCCCTAAACTATTGGCGGTTTAAAGGAAGGTTCCAACAAAGGTGGATAATATGGGGATATTGCAAAATCTACTATTTGGGAAACAAAGATTTCTTCAATATTTATTTGGGGATTTGCCAAAATAAAACTAATATGAAAAAGGTGATGAATATCACATAAATCACCGCTTCCTACAGGTTGATTTATCTCTTGAACATACTCTTTCATACTCTCATTTTTATGCCCATTTGCATCAATAATATATGGATGAGTAATATTTATAAAAAATCCAAGCAGTAATAAAACAAGCAACCCTCTTTTTAACATCTCTCACACTTTTTTATATCTGGCAAGCTATATTTTCTAAGCTCTTTCAAAAATGCATCAACTATTATTTCGTCAGATTTTATAAAATAGATACTCCATTTACCTCTTTTTTCGCTATCTATTATACCAGCATCTTTTAACTGTTTTAGATATTTTGAAGCAAGAGGCTGTGAAATATTTAATGTATCGCTTACCTCGCAAACACAGACCTCTTTTTCTCTATCAATCAATGCTAAAACTTTAAGCCTATTCTCATCACCTAAAACTTTAGCAATTTTTGCTAATTTTTTCAATTAATCACTCCAAAAGCAAAAGTATATAACAATCTTGTTATATAACGGATTTGTTATATTTTAACCAAAATTTCAAAGGATAGTCAATATGGAGTTTGTAAAAGCACTGATAGAACTTAGCAATGCAATGGCGCCTTATATTCTTTTTGGATTGCTTATTGCCGGAATTTTGCACGAAATAGTTCCAGAAAATTTTATACAAAAACATCTTGGAAAAAGCAGTATTTCATCAGTAGTTAAAGCCACTCTTTTTGGGATTCCTTTGCCAATTTGTTCATGTGGAGTTATACCTCTTGCTGCATCTTTGCAAAAAAGTGGAGCAAACAAAGGGAGCGTTCTTAGCTTTTTGATCTCAACTCCCATTACCGGTCTTGACTCTATTTTAGCAACATATGGAATGTTTGGCTGGATTTTTACCATTTATAGAATAATAACATCTGTGATAATAGCAATAGTAGCCGGTATTTTAGTAAATCTTTTTGATAAACCAAAATCTATGGCAAGATTTTCGATTGAGCCACCGACTTCTTTTACCATTAAGAAAGAAGATTGCACGGGTGGCAGTTGCAGATGTGAAGAGAAGGTAAAAAAGAGATTTTCAGTAAAATCAGCACTAAAATATGGTTTTGTTACTCTTTTAGGAGACATTGCAAAGCCTCTTTTTTGGGGAGTAATAATCGGTGCGGCAATAACTACTATAGTTCCAAAAGATTTAAGTGAAATAATAAAAGAGTACTATTTTATTTCATATTTAATTGCCTTAATAATTGCGGTGCCAATGTATGTTTGTGCTACCGCTTCTCTTCCAATTGCGGCAGCTTTGATGCTAAGTGGAGTAAGCGCGGGAGCCGCTTTTGTATTTTTAAGTGCTGGTCCTGCAACCAACACTGTTACAATAGGCGTCGTTAAGAAACAACTTGGCAACAAGGCTGTTTTAATCTATCTTGGAACTATTATTATTGGTAGTATTCTTTTTGGATTAGGACTTGATCTACTTTTTAGCGGAGTTGATATAAAGTCGATAGTTCATTTAGAAGAGGAAGCTTCTATTTTAGCAATCATTAGCTCGATTATACTTTGGAGTTTTGTTCTATACTTTTTAACCAAAGAAAACTTGGGTACTTCTAATAATTATTTATAGCTCATAAAAGGCGTCCGAGCCAAAGCACGACTTCTGTTTTCAGTGATGTTGAGCGCAAGCGAAACGAAAGCCCCGCAGCGAAGCGAGGACGTCCGAGGGCAAAGCCCGACAACCCCGCAG
>NZ_CEXZHP010000158.1:0-3608 GCF_982775275.1 Nitrosophilus sp. | reverse complement strand
TTTGAAGAGGGAAAGGGAGCGCTAAACTGCAAAATAAGCTCTGAGCTTTTTGAACTATTGGAAAAAAACGGCATTCCAACCCATTATGTTAAAAGAGTAAGCGATAATGAGATGCTTATAAAAAAAGCGGATATGATTCCCATTGAAGTGGTTGTTAGAAATATAGCGACAGGCTCTTTAACAAAAAGACTCGGGATTGAAGAAGGAAAGAAACTACCTTTTGCGTTAGTTGAATTTTATTATAAAAACGACGAGCTCCACGATCCTCTTATTAACGACGAACACGCACTTATTTTAGAGCTTGCCAAAGACGAAGCCGAGCTTGAAGAGTTAAAAAGATTGGGAAGAGAGATAAATGTTATATTAAAATCCTTTTTTGATAAAAGGGATTTGATACTTGTAGATTTTAAAGTAGAGTTTGGAAGGGACAAAAACGGAAAAATTATACTTGCTGACGAAATAAGCCCCGATAGTTGTAGGTTTTGGGATAAAAAAAGCGGGGAAAAACTTGATAAAGATAGATTTAGACAAGATTTGGGAAATGTTAAAGTTGCATATGAAGAGGTATTAAATAGAATATTAAATAAAGGATCAAAATGAAAGCGATAGTAAATATCTATCTAAAACCCGGTGTTTTGGATCCCCAAGGTAAAGCCGTTCATCATGCGCTGCAATCTTTGGGCTTTAAAGAGGTAGAGGATGTAAGGGTTGGAAAACAGATAATTTTACAAATTAACGAAAATGATGAACAAAAAGCAAAAGAGAGAGTAAAAGAGATGTGTGAAAGGCTCCTTGCAAATACCGTTATAGAAGATTATGAGATAGAGATTGAAAAATGAAAGTAGCAATAGTTAGATTTCCCGGAACAAACTGTGAGTTTGATACCCAGTTCGCCTTTAATCAAATAGGCGCAAAAACTCAGATTGTTTGGCATAAGATGGATAAACTCCCAAAAAACATAGATTTAGTAGTAATTCCAGGAGGCTTTAGTTATGGGGATTATTTAAGAAGCGGTGCAATTGCCAGATTTAGTCCTATTATGAAAGCTGTTAAGGATTTTGCAGAAAAAGGCGGATACGTTTTAGGGATTTGTAACGGATTTCAGATACTTCTTGAGTCTCATATGCTTCCTGGGGCAATGAAAAGAAACGAAAATCTGCATTTTATATCGAAATTTCAATATATAAAAGTTATAAACAACGAAAACAGATTTTTATCGAAAACCAACAAAAATGAGATACTAAATATTCCTATCGCTCACGCGGAAGGCAACTATTTTGTAGAAGAAGAGAAATTAAAAAGTATGTATGACAAAGGTCAGGTAATTTTACAATATTGTAATAAAGACGGAGAATATGAAAATCCAAACGGAAGCATAGACGCAATTGCCGGTATATGCAATGAAAATAAAAACGTTTTTGGATTGATGCCCCATCCCGAGAGAGCCTGTGAAAAGATTTTGGGCAGCGAGGATGGAATAAAAATGATAAAAGGATTTATCGATTAAAAAAACACTTCTTTTATTTATCTCATTTTCTTATTTTATCTTAAAACTGTTTTCTCAAGATTTCTCGTCTTTTGAAAATGACGAGAAATCTTTGTATCTTTCATATTATAAAATTCCCAAAAAAGTATTTGTAAATCAGATTTTCCCGATAACTATAAAGATAGTGGTAACCGAAGATAGTTATGATTCATTGTCATACAATTTTGAAAATGGAGAAAATATACTTCCGGTATATACTCAAACTCCGGAAAAAACAGAAGGGATATATATATATAAAACCTTTTATTTTAAAAGTTTAGATAAAAATATTAAACTGCCGGATATCAAAGTATATCTTTTAATAGATCAACTCTCTCCCGTTAAAAAAGAGACTCTATTTGGAAAAAGTATAAAAGCCATAAAATTAAAACCGCCAAAAGATTTTTGCGGCGTATTGGCAAATGATTTAAACGTTACCGATATACAAGGAGTCCAATATGACAGAGAGCAAAACTTAATAGTTTTAAATATTGAATCATCCCTATCCAATCTTGAAGATTTCCATCTAAATTTTGTAAACAAAGAAGGAATTGAGGAGTTAAACACCTCTTCTTTTCCTAAATATACAATGACCTATTTTGCCATAGTTCCAAAAGATATGAAAAATTTTCATTTCTCATATTTTAACACCCAAAAAAACGATTTCGAAAAATTTTCAAAAATTTTGGAAATAAAAGATGAGAGCGTTAGCACCCAAACAGATATAAACCCAAGTGAAAATTCCCATAAAATAATAAAATTTACTATTTTAATCTCTTTAGCAACTCTTTTTTTAATATTAGCGATTTATAAAAGATCTTTTTTTTATCTATTTTTTGGTCTTTTAATAGGAATATATATAGTTTATATCTCAATTCCTTTAAAAGAGATATGTGTCAAACAAAATAGTCAAATAAGATTGCTTCCTACAAAAAATAGCACAATATTTTATAAAACACAATATAACTTTAAAACAAAAAAATTAAACAGCGTAAACGGATATATAAAAATAAGACTGCCAAACGGAAAAATAGGATGGGTAAAAGATGAAAATATTTGCAAAGATTAGAGGAGTTTGGGCCGCTATAGTAATAATTATTTTGGTAACTTTTAACATCTTTACCTTTATGATATTTCCAAAAAAATATTATAAAAAAATAAAAAATTTTTATACAAATCTTATATTAAAATTGATAGGTATTAAGGTAATAACAGAAGGAGAAATTGACCCGGAAGCCAAAATGCTTATAATGAACCATTCAAGTTTTATAGATATCCCGGTAATAGAAGCCACCTATCCATATGATTTGGTTTGGATAGCAAAAAAAGAGCTTTTTGATACTCCCTTTTTTGGACTTTTACTTAAACTTCCTCAAAATATAAGGCTTGATAGACAAGATAGAAGAGCCATAATAAAACTTTTAAAAGAGGCGAAAAGAAAAATAAAAGATAAAACCATAGCTATATTTCCCGAAGGAACACGTGCCAAAGGGGAAAAACTGCTTCCTTTTAAACCAGGAGCAAAAATTATAGCCGATAAATTAAGATTAAAGGTTCAACCAGCGGTAATTATATGTGCCAAAGAGAGATTTGATTCAAAAAAATTGACCTTAAATCCTGGGATTATAAAAATTATTTATCTTCCATCATTTTATGCAAAGGAAGATGAGGATTGGCTAAAAGATCTAAGAGAAAAAATGCAAAAAATAAAAGATGAGGAGAAAAAAAAGCTTTGCCCTTAAAGCTTAACTATCCTATCGCTGCACCATTTTGCGAGATCCATATCGTGAGTTATTAAAAGAATCCCCACCCTATCAAGCAATGAAACCAAAAGTTTCATTACTTGAAGTTGTATGATATTATCAAGGGCGCTTGTTGGCTCATCGGCCAACAAAAGATCTGGCTTCATCATTATCGCTCTTAAGATAGAGCATCTTTGAAGTTGTCCTCCAGATAGTTCGTGAGGCTTTTTTTTCAAAAGTTCTTTTTCTATCTTCATTTGATTTGCCAAATCTTCAATTCCTTTTATATCGCACACGTCAGAGATTTGATCGATTATGGTATATGATGGATGAAATGAGGT
>NZ_CEXZHP010000157.1:0-3619 GCF_982775275.1 Nitrosophilus sp. | reverse complement strand
ATTTTGGAGATTTTCCCTATCTTGTTGCGCCACGCAAACCGGACAAATCCAAAGTACACCGCAACAAACCGGCTTTCTGGTTCTGGGAAGATTTCGAATCCTGGCTGCGGCAGCCGCAGGACGAGCAGGAAATCACCGATATCCGCGCTTGGGGGCTGCCGGGCCTACCGCGGGAGTATCGCGTCCACGTCCGTTTGGACTTCGACACCCAGACGGCAGACCCGGGCGGCTTGTTCGTTACCAGCGGGTTGGAATTCACCCGTCTGCCCGACGGGGAAAACGTGCCCTTGACCGAGGCGGTGGAATATGGACTGCTGCTGGATACGGAAGCCGACCCGTCCTTCTCTCTGGGCTTTTTGGGGGGCGAGCGGCGGGTTGCACGCTGGCTCCCGACTGGAAAAACCTTCCCGCTCTGCCCGGAAGACATCCGGGAACAGATTGTCAGAGATCAGGCTTGCCGCCTTGTGCTGCTCACTCCGGCATTGTTCGAGCAAGGCTATCGGCCCGCCTGGGTGTTGACGCAGGCAGGCGTGCAGGCAGAAGTCGTTGCTGCCGCAGTGCCGCGCTATCAAACGGTTTCCGGCTGGGACTACAACGTCGGGAAGCCGAAAGCAAACCGCCGCCTGGCTCCCGCCGGCAGCGTGTATTACCTGAAACTGCAAGGCGATGACGATGCCATCCGCGCCTTTGCGGATACGGTCTGGATGCAAACCGTCAGCGACGATGAGCAGGCACGGCGCGATGGTTTTGGATTGGCCGTTCTGGGAACCTGGAGCGGCGAAGCCGTGGAAATGGAGGTCACCAATGCCTAGGAGAGAATCGGACAAGAAGGTTCCGCCTGTCAATCTTCGGCAGGATGACGACAGAATTGTTGAAATTCGCAAGTATAAGGTAATTACCCCGCTGTATGGCGGCGGCGTGCAGCCGGAACAAGCCGACCCGATTACCGTGGTGCGCGCCAGCGAAATCCGCGGACACCTGCGCTTCTGGTGGCGCGCCACCCGCGGCGGGGACCCAAAGTTTGGCGGCAATTTAGATGAAATGCGCAAGCGCGAAGAAGAGATTTTTGGTTCGGCGGCAGGTAAGGATAAGCCGGGGCCGTCGAAAGTTATCGTCAGAGTTATTCAGTCTAAACCAGGACGCCTGCTCAAGCAGGTTGAAATAAATACCAAACGCGGGATGCGAAAGGTAGATGTAGGTGATCCCCAATCTCCTTTGGGGTATGTAGCCTTTCCTCTACGGGCAGAAGATGGCAAACCTGCTGGCGCGCTGCGTGAAGGTGTGTCCTTTGAAATAGAGATCGAATATCCTGATGATTTCCAATACGAGATTAACGCTGCTCTCTGGGCCTGGGAAACCTTTGGCGGTATCGGCGCGCGTACCCGCCGCGGTTTTGGGGCCTTGCAACTTGTTGGAATTGACGGGAAAGACGTTGCGCCAAATTCTTGTGACGAACTGCGCAAAACGATTGAGAACCATCTTTCCTCAATACAAGGAACTTGGCCTGCCGGCGTGCCGCACTTACCAACGGGAACATCGCAACTAGCCTTCATTTCCAGCAAGAATGCTAATGCTTGGAAAGCATTGCTGACGAAATTAAAACAATTTCGGCAAAATCGAAGAAAGGGGGCAGAGCCAAAGAGACCCGGGCGAAGTTACTGGCCAGAACCGGAGGAAATTCGGTTCATAACTGGGAAACGAGATCAGAAACATCAAGAGTTGCCTTCACGAGCCTACAAAAAATTCCCACGTGCTCAATTCGGGTTGCCTATCATCTTTCACTTTAATGATAAGAAAGACCCCTTTGATACAACCCTGCAAGGTGCTCAATACGACCGTCTCGCCAGCCCGCTCATTCTGCGCCCCATCGCCTGTTCAGACGGCGCCGTTGGGCTTGCATTGCTCTTGGCGTGGGAGCCGCGCAACCCGGACAACGAACCGTATACCCCGCCTGGCGGATTGCGCCTAAAAGGCAAAGAAATTGGTGAAACGGTAAAAAGCGCACTCGATCCCAACGAAGCCAAGCATATCCCCGTACTCAACGGACAAACCGATGTATTGCAAGCATTTCTCGATTACGTGAAAGGAAAATAACTATGGATGCCAAACTGCTTTTCGTGCATACCCTCTCGCCGCTCCATGCCGGCACCGGTCAGGGCGTGGGAGTGATTGACCTGCCCATCGCCCGCGAGAAGTCCACCAACCTGCCCTATCTGCCCGGCTCCTCACTCAAGGGCGTCTTGCGTGATGCCTGCCAGGACAAAGCGTTACAGACCAAGGTTTTCGGGCCGGACACAACTAACGCCGCCGACTATGCCGGGTCAGTACATTTTACCGACCAACGCCTGCTGCTAATGCCCATCCGCAGCCTGAAAGGAACCTTCGCCTGGGTCACCTCGCCGTTTGTTTTGCAGCGCTTCGCGCGCGATGTGGCTATGGCGTCTGGGGATGGTTTCCCGTCTGCCATCCCGGAGATATCCTCGCCGGAAGACTGCCTGGACACAGCGCAAACCGTCCTGAAAGAAGATAACGAGGTCGTGCTGGAAGATATTCAAATGAAGGCCGGCGGCGGGGCGGACGAATGGGCTGAGGCATTTGCCCGTGTGCTTTTCCCTGAAAATTCCGATTGGCAAAAACTCTTCCAACAGCGCTTCTGCATCGTCCACGATGAGGTCTTCGGTTTTCTGGTCGAAACCGCCACCGAGGTCGTAGCCCGCATTGCACTGAAAGACGATGAAAAAACAGTGGCCAAGGGCGCGCTGTGGTACGAGGAATCCCTGCCTGCGGAAACGGTTTTGAGCGGGCTGGTCGTGGCTGCGCCGGTCAAAAAAGCCGAAACGGATGTGAGCCAGATTTTCAAGACGGTGCAAAACCTGATTGACAAGCCCTTGCAAATTGGCGGCAATGCGACTGTTGGCCGCGGCCTGTGCCAGTTGCGGATGGAATGAGGAGGCAGTCATGCAAACCCTGGAACAAAAATTCGCCCGAAGCGTGTATGAAAACGTCAAACGATATGAGGATAAGAGCAAATCCGAGCGTGACGGATATGGACGCATGGCGCAAAAACTTCCGGTACTGATTCGCACCGCTGGGCTGGCACAGGCCCTGGCCTTCGTGGATGCCAAGGCCACCGGCAGCAACGAGAGACCTTATCGCCAGTTGCTGGATGACTTAGCAGATGTTTTGGGATACGCTGGTCGTGATGCGTTGCTGCACGAGAGCCGTAAAGCAAAGTTGGCTCAGTATATGGCGCTGACACGCCGTGCCTTGCTGGCGCTCACCTGGTTCAAGCGTTTCTCCCAGTCCATTTTGAAAGTGGATCCCACAGGAGAATGAAAATGGCCTACAGCAGACGAGACGTATTGCAAAATGCACGCCCTTATGCGGCCACTCATGCCGGGCTATGGCTGGACAAATTCTACGATGCATCCATCGAAAGTGAGAAAACCACGCCGGAACACGAACTGGTTGAACAGGTTGCCGGATTGTCCGTTCCCCAAGCCTATGATGATTTTTTCAAACGCTGGGAGCAGTCCCTGAATGCCCTGGGCGCCCAAATTCGCCGCGCCAAGGTGAAGGGGCGTCTGGCTATCAACCTGGGGGCTGAAAGTGTGCTGGA
>NZ_CEXZHP010000156.1:0-3625 GCF_982775275.1 Nitrosophilus sp. | reverse complement strand
AGTTATCGTTCTAAACCTTCGGTTTACCCTCGCTCACTTCAAATCGGGTCATAGGTAAAAATAAGACTTTACAAAATGCAGGAATGGAGGTAATGGAGATGAAGTGTCTCAATCCCCTTTAATCGGGTCATAGGTGTAATTATGGAAGTTATGAATATTGCATTGATTCTTATTCTAGTCTCAATCCCCTTTAATCGGGTCATAGGTGTAATATAATATTGGATTTGATGACGATGATGATATCATTAACATGTCTCAATCCCCTTTAATCGGGTCATAGGTGTAATAAAGGAGGCCATTATGACAAGAGTTAATCTAAATGTCTCAATCCCCTTTAATCGGGTCATAGGTGTAATAGCAACATTAAATTTTCAAATAACGATAAATAGCTATGTTTATACTATCAACTAATTTCTTAAAAAATGCTTTTATAGGATATTTCTTTAAAATTGACATTATATATCTCCAACAGAATGATATTTTTAAGAAAATTTTAATAATTAATCAAAACTTAAATCATTTTATAATAAAAACTTCTTTTAAGTTATATGCTTTTCCTAAATATATCCCATAATTTTTTATTTTATAAATCCTAATATCATCTTCATTAGGATCAATAAGTTCTATTAAATTATCGGCAATATTATAAATTTTGTTTTTTGTGAAATTTTTTGCAAGAAAAATCGAATACTGTATCCTAAAAGTCTCTTTTTCTAAGTATCTTGCTACTTTTGCCAGTCTTTTTTTATCTTTTATATCATATGATATTATGTAATCATCTTTTCTCATAATTTATTATCTTTCCAATTATATATCCATGATGGTCTATTAAAAAAATTTTGTTTTTTTTAGATAAATAATATAGATCTTTTAAATCTATTTTAGTGCCAATATCTATATAAATTGTAGAAATTTTTTTGTATGAAATAATAAATTCACCATAAAAATTTTTAACTATTAAATATTCAGGATATATTTCAAGTTTTGAGTGTGATTTAATTATCAGTTTCTTTCTAGGTTCTTTTTCAAAAGTGCGATCTCTTCTTTTATCTTTATCTCTTGATTCTCCATAAATGGTTTTAGTTTTGTCCATAATTTTTTCCTTCCTGTGGCAGTCAAAAAGACTTCTTTGCCTTTTTTAGTAAAATCTTTTAGAGTTATATCTTTATTTAAAAAAAGAAAGTATATAAACCTATCTATATCAGCTCTAAAAATCTCTAAAATATCTGAGCTTAAAGCCATATGTTCCCTAAAAGGTGTATGTAAATAGCCGATCAACGGTTCAAACCCATATATATTAAGCCATGTTGATATTTCATAGTAAAAAATAGTATATACATATGATAAAAGTGCATTTAAAGGATCTTGCGGAGGATTTTTGCTTCTATAACCTTTGCATACAATTTTGGGAAAGAGAGAAAAAAATCTCTTAAAATATTCCTTTGATAGATGCCCTTCAACTCCTAGTAATTCTTCAATATTTTTTACATTGTCTAAATCTTTCAAAAATTTCTTTTTTTCAATGTCCAAATCAAAATATATTAGATTGCTGTATGACTTTTCTATTTTTTTTCTCAGTATATATTTCGCAATTTCTAATCTTTTGTTAAGTGCTTTATATTGCAAATATTTTAAATCTCCATTTTTTATATATTTTTTTTGAATAAATATAAATTCTTTAGGTTTTGATGTAATTATCAAAATCGAAGTATCATTTTTAGATATATACGCTATCTCTTTCAATGATATTTCAGCATCTTTATATAATATTAATAAGTCAATACTCTTTAACGGAATTTTTGTTTCATTATCAATAATTACTATAGAATTTTTTATATTAATTTTACTTTTTTTATCAATAATTACTCGATTCATAATATTATGATACCTTTATCGAATGGTAGTTGTTTTGCTTTTCCAAGAAGAATAGCTTTTTTTTCTATTTCTATAATGTTAATACGGTCTTGTTCAGTATCCATTTTAAGGATTAGTTTATTTATCAAGCTTTTAAGCTCCTTTTCACTCAAATAACTTTCAATTGCGCTTTTTTGACCTCCAAATGCATATGAATATGCAATTTTTCTAATTTTGTATAATCTTTTCTTATCCGATATATCGTAGCAAACCAAATATAGTTTCATACTCTAAACCTTGAATATATTGTTATATAATTATAAAAACTTTAGAGGTCAGTTTTTGTCGTTTAAAAAAGTTTTGACAATTTTTGTAAGTTTGTCTTGAAGCTCTTTTGGAGAGATTATTTTCATATAGGGTAGCCACTTTTTTGCCAAAAAGAGTATCTCGTTTTCATTGTTTATTTTATAAGAGATTTTCAAACTCCCATCTTCATACTCTTTTAAAATTTTTTGCGAAGGTAAAAATTTTTTTACTTTAAAATGTCTTGCGATTTCTTTGTCAACTTTTACGATCACTTTAAAATCTGGATCAACATAACTG
The DNA here is from genome assembly GCF_982775275.1 of Nitrosophilus sp. Classification (NCBI taxonomy): domain Bacteria; kingdom Pseudomonadati; phylum Campylobacterota; class Epsilonproteobacteria; order Nautiliales; family Nitratiruptoraceae; genus Nitrosophilus; species Nitrosophilus sp. Next base: position 1,168 of record NZ_CEXZHP010000156.1, on the reverse strand, counting down.
GAAAACAATGTTTGAAAACTTCTTAAAAACTCTTTTGCTCTTTTGGGCGTTTTAAAAGTTATAGGATATTCAACGATATCTTTAATAAAATTTATCCTCAAAAACTTAAAACCGCCGTTTATCTCATCGTTTGTAAGAGCCGCAAGATACCAGTTGTTTTTAGCGTAAACTATCTTTAGCGGCTTTACTTTTTTAAACTCGTATCTTTTATCTGAAATATAGACTATATCTATGATTTTTTTATAATATATGAGACTTTTAAGTTTTGAAAGAAGTTCAAAGTTTATAAGCTCTTCAAAAGGAGGCTCTTTTATTAGATAAATTTCTTCATTTTTATCGATTATATTTTTTGTATCAAACCCCAAAAATTTTAAAAATGTGCTGTTGGTTAAGTTTAAAAAATCTATAAATTTTTCATAATCATCAAAATCTTTTTTTGCCAACAATAAATTTTCTATTTTTATCTCTTGCGGCAAAGCGTAACATCCTCTATCTATGGGTATAAATTTAATTTTAAAAAACTCTTCAACCTCTTTTTTGTATCTTTGAACGTTTCTAACAGAGGTTTGAAGATAGTCTGCCAAATAGTTGGTGCAAAACTTTTTATTGCGACTAATAAACCATAAAAATTTAAGCAATTTTTCGCTTTTAGTCATCATCAAAACTACCTATATCAAAATCATCGTCAAAATCTAACAAATCATCCTCTTCGTCCCTGTCAAAATAGTTAATATCCCTCCCTTCTTGATTTATTTCCCAAGGTCTTGGCTCGTCACTAAGAAAATCGTTATTTTCATCCAAATAGTTATAAGTCTCAGCCGAACCTGAAGAGTTAAAAAGAAAATCCAACAATAATAGATACAATATAAAATCACCAAATCCAGTCCCACTCGATTCTTCTTTAACCTTTTCCGTAGCGTCAAAATATTTTTTATTTTTTTTAGCTGAAGATTTGGAAATTGCGCGAATAAAAAGGATTAAAAATATTATAACAATCAAAACTACCCAAAACTCATCCATACTTTTTCCTACAAGATAAATTGTTCCGATTCTTTTTTACTCATCTTAATAACAAACTTTTTTTCTTTTCCTGTTTGTATCTTTTGAAGTTTATCCAGAATACTTTTATCTTGAAAAAAAGATAGTTTAAATCTTTTTTCCTGATCCT
>NZ_CEXZHP010000155.1:0-3656 GCF_982775275.1 Nitrosophilus sp. | reverse complement strand
AGCGGATATTCCAATTTTGAACATATATTAAATCTAAAGAGAGATTATATTAAAATTGACGGATCTTTAATAAAAGATATAACTACCCACAAAAACTCAGAACTCATAATCAAAACAATTAAAAATTTTGCCGATGAGGCAAAAATAAAAACCGTTGCGGAATTTGTCCACTCAAAAGAGATTTTAAAAAAGATTAAAGAGTTAAAGATCGATTATGCGCAAGGTTATTTCCTTGGTAAACCATCCGCAGATATTAAGGATTAAACATGAAAAACAAACTTCTAAATACTTGCCAAGAGCTAATATCTGAAGATGATCTATCTGTTTCTAAAAAAATTTTTGAAGATATAAAAAAGAGTAGGTATATTGCAAATTTTTATGAAAAAAACGGCGAAATTTTTTTAAAAATATACTCAAAATCTCTACTTTATCTATCAGAAATCATTCCTTTACTTCATGATATCGGTCTAAACATAATAGATGAGGTATCCTATGATATTGTGGTTGATGATAAAAAGATTTTTATAAATAGATTTTTAATTGATATTAAAAAAGAAAATAGACAAAGATTAAAAGAGGCTCAAAAAAATATAACCGAAATTATCCAAAAAGCTTTACAAAAAGAGATACTATTTAGATGCAAACTTTACTCTTTGACATTAAAAGAAAATCTTGATATTGAAAAAATTCTTCTTTTGAGAGCTTTAATTAGATATGAAAATCAGATAGTTTTGGAGTTTAACGAAGCCGCAATAGTTAAAACAATTTTAAAATATCATAAAATCGTAAAATTATTAATTCAATATTTTTATATAAAGTTTGAACCAAACATTAAAAACAGAAAAAAAGGGATTAAAAATATAAACCAAGATATAGAAAAAGAGTTAAAAAAGATAGAAAATATTACCGAAGATAAGATAATAAGAATTTTATATAAAATCATCGAGCACTCTCTTAGAACAAACTTTTTTTTAAAAAAAGAGACTATTAGTTTTAAGATAGATACGACTTCTTTGGGAAATTATCTTTTAGGGATTCAGCCATCTGTTGAAATTTTTGTATATCACAACAGATTTAACGGTGTTCATCTTAGAATGAGTAAAGTAAGCCGAGGCGGCATCAGATGGAGCGATAGGTATGATGATTATAGAGAAGAGATAAAATCTTTGATGAGCACCCAAGAAGCAAAAAATGCCATAATAGTTCCTGCTGGAGCCAAAGGGGGCTTTGTAATTTATAAAGAGAAAAAGGATCTTGGTTTTGAAGAGTTTAAAAATTATTACTCTTTGTTTATTGACGCTTTATTGGATCTAATCGACAACAAAATCGGCGACAAATTTGTTCACGATAAAAATATAATAGCTTATGATGAAAAAGATTTCTATTTTGTCGTAGCCGCCGATAAAGGAACTGCCTCAATGAGCGATGTTGCAAATGAGATTTCGCTAAAAAAGGGTTTTTGGTTAAAAGACGCTTTTGCTAGCGGAGGTAGCAAAGGGTATAATCATAAAGAGTTAGGGGTTACCGCAAAAGGCGCATGGAAAAGTGTTTCAAGATTTTTTATCGAAAAAAAGATAGATATTTATAAAGATACTATAACCGTCGTTGGCATAGGATCTATGAGGGGTGACGTTTTTGGAAACGGAATGTTAATAAACCCAAATATTAAATTAATAGGCGCTATAAGCCATAACGAAATATTTATAGATCCCGATCCCGATCCTAAAATTTCTTATCAAGAAAGGAAAAGACTTTTTGAAAAAGGAGCTCACTGGAGCGAATATGATAAAAGTAAAATAAGCGAAGGGGGAGGAGTTTTTAAAAGGGACGCAAAAAGCGTAAAACTAACACCTCAAATAAAAAAGCTTTTAAGAGTTTCTAAAGATGAGCTAAGCGCAGAAGAGATAGCAAAAAAACTTCTTTGTCTAAAAGTAGATCTTCTTTACAATGGCGGCGTTGGGACTTATGTGAAATCCAGCGATGAAATAAATCTATACCTTAGCGACAAAGAAAACGAGGGTGTTAGAGTAAACGCTAATGAACTAAGATGTTTTGCCGTTTGCGAAGGAGGAAATCTTGGGTTTACTCAAAAAGCAAGAATTGAGTATGCAAAAAACGGAGGAAAAATAAATCTTGACAGCATTGATAACTCGGCAGGAGTCGATACTTCAGATCATGAGGTAAATTTAAAAATTGTGCTAAATAGTCTTAAAGAGAAAAATATTATAGATGAAGATGAAAGAATTTCCACTTTAAAATCGTTAACTGATAAAGTATTAAATTCGGTTTTTTGGACAAACTATCTTCAATCATTGGCTATTACTTTAGATGAGATTAGATCAAAAGAGGATATACAAAAATTTATTAAAACCATCGAAATTTTAGAAAAAAATATAAAAATTTTCAAAAGAAGAGACTTTAATATCCCAAAACCTTCAGATTTTGAAATGATACTCACAAAAGATGGCACAATCGTTAGGCCGATTTTAGGGATTTTGCTTTCATACTCTAAAATATTTTTAAAACAGATACTTTTAAACAGCGATTTTTTAGATACCCCTTTTGCACAACATTATCTTTATAAATATTTTCCTAAATCTTTCGTATCGGTTTATGAGGATGAGATAGATAACCATCCGTTAAAAAAAGAGATAGCCGCCACAGTTATTTCCAATAAAATAATCAATTTTGCAGGTAGTAGTTTTATTGTAGATTATGATATTTTAAAAGATAAATTTATAAAAAAAATCGAATCTTATCTTATTATAAATCAGTTATTAAGCGCAAACGATATTAGATTTGAGCTTTATAGAAACGATATGATAATTGATGCAAAAAAAGAGTATAAGCTTCTTTTAGATATAGAAAATTCTATAGAATTTAGCATAAAATGGATGTTAAAAAAAGAGAAAAAAATAGATCCTATGTTGATCCTTGGTTATAAAAATGAATTAAATGAAATTTTGCAAAAAGCAAAAGATAAGATAAAAATAAAAGAGTTTATAAAAAATAATAGATCTATCAATCTTTTTTACTCCTTTTTGGACTATTTAAAATTTATAGCGGCGGTAATTGAAACAAAGGAGAAAACGCCTCACAATTTTAAATATGTAGCAAAACTATTTTTCCTTATTATAGAGAAATTTAAAATCAATGAAATATTAAACATAATTTATGAGTATAAAGCTTTATCCGAATATGAAAAGAGAGTAAAAAGCGAACTTGAAGAGTTGATACAATATTTTGTAGCAAAACTTGCCAAAAGAGTTTTAAACTTTATAAGAAGCGATGAGAAAGCAGAAGATGGGCTTGAAAAATATATAAAAAACGAAATGCCTCTTTTTGAGGATCTATTAAAAGAGATCGACTCTTTTTGCGCCAAAAAACATCAAAACCTATCTATTATTACACATATTGTAAATAGATTGACCCTCTCTTTGATATAGATATTAAGATTTTACTTAATATCTATTGATACTCTTTCAAAAGCGCTTCAACCCTTTTAATAATCTCCTCTTTTCCTATGATAGCCATAATATCCGAAAGATCAGGACCTCCAAGTTTTCCAATAAGCGCTACTCTTAAAGGTTGACCGATTTTGCCAAATCCTATCTTTTTTTCATTTACCACTTCTTCCAAAATTTTATGAAAATCGC
>NZ_CEXZHP010000154.1:0-3682 GCF_982775275.1 Nitrosophilus sp. | reverse complement strand
TTTAATAAAGTTGTAACAAAATTATAACTAAATCGGATAAATTTTGTCTTAATTAAAATTGTGTATAGATTTATAAGTTTTTTTTAATTTTAAAATATGGTGGATTTTGGCTCAGTGGCTAAATTTAAGGGGTCGTCAAATTTTTTTAACTCATAAGCTCTAATTGCCGCTCTTCCTATCATAGCCGCGTTATCGCTACAAAATTTCAACGGAGCAAATTCTATATGGATGCCTCTTTTTTTACATTCGGAGACAAATGCTTCTCTTAAAGCCATATTTGCGCTTGCACCGCCAACTATGGCAAAGTTTTTTGGTTTAAAAATATCAAAAACTTTTTTTGTTTTTTGCAAAAGATGCTCAATCGCAGCCTTTTGAAAGGATGCGGCGATATCATATCTATCTTTTTCATTTATATCTTTTAATTTTCCTATCTGAAGTCTTACTGCATTTTTTAACCCTGAAAAGCTAAAAGCGATTTTTGGAGAATTTTTAAGAGGGATAGGAAAGTCAAATCTGTTTTTATCTCCGTTTTTTGCATACTCTTCTATGATAGGGCCTCCGGGATAACCAAGATTTAGCATTTTTGCAACTTTATCAAAACTCTCTCCAAAGCTATCATCAAGGGTATTTGCCACTACTCTTACGACATTAAAATCCTCCACATCCAAAATCATAGTATGACCGCCAGAAACCAAAAGAACAAACTTTGGCAAAGACTCATCTTTTTCTATAAAAAGAGAATATATATGTCCGATTAAATGGTTTATACCTATAATTGGCACGTTTAAACTCAAAGAGATAGCTTTTGCCATCATAACGCCTTCTGCTAAGGTAACAGAAAGTCCGGGTTCATTTGTAACGGCTACGGCTTTTATGTTATTTAGATATTTTTTGCACTCTTCTAAAATCTTTGGCAAAGCCACCGCGTGCAATCTGCTAGCAAGCTCAGGAACTACTCCTCCATAAATAGAATGCTCTTTATCTTGTGATATTTTTTTATGAAAAATAAGTTTTTTGCTTTTTATTTCGGTAATTGCGATAGAGCTATCATCACAACTGCTTTCGATACTAAGAATCATTTTTTCCCTTCTTTTCTTCTATTAAAGCCTCTACCACTTCATCTTTATTTTCTATCTCTTTTGGAATCTCTTTTGTTTCTCCTTTTAATACTTTTAAAAGTCTCTCCTCTTGCTGTGGGGTTAATTTTTGTTGAGCAATAGTATCTATTATTTTGTTTGCTATTGCGATTTTTGCTTCGTTTTCTTTCATTCTAAAATATTTTTCCAGATTATCATGATAGGCTATAATCTTATCTTTTCTTTTTTTGTATACATATAAGATTATCAATATAGAAAGAATTATCAATATAAGCGCAATTAGCGAATATATCAAAAACTGTTTTTTAACCTCTATCTCTTTTTGGGCAATAAGCTTTTGATTTTCAAGCTCTATTTTTTGCTTCTCTTTTAAAAGTTCTAACTCTTTTAATTTTAACTCTTTTTGTATTTTTTGAAGTTCAAGCTCCTTTTGAGCTCTAATCTTTTCAAGTTCTATCTCTTTTTGAGCTTTCGTTTTTGTCTCTTTTAAACTCAGCTCTTCGAGTCTTTTTCTCATCTGCATCAGAGCAATTTCTCTTTTTTTATCGGCCTGAGCTCTTGCTAAAGCGATCTTTTCGTCAAGTTTTGCTTTTCTCTCTTGTAATTTATCTATTTTTTTATCGGATATTTTATCCTCTTTAAACTCGCATCCGGTAAAAAATAGCAAAGAGAGTGCCAACAAAATTTTAAAAACCAACTTTTAACTCCTAAAAATTTATATCAGATATTTGGCAAATATCCTAACCTCTTTATCTAAAACAAAAACATCATCTACTTTATTCAATTTTATATCCTTAAAAACCTCAACGCTATCTAGTATCATCTCAGATATTTTTAAAAAAGAGATTTTTTTGTTTATAAAAGCCTCAACAGCCACTTCGTTTGCAGCATTTACCACTACTCCAAGTTCTGGCTTTTTTAAAAGCAAATCTTTAATCTGCCAAATTGGATATTTTAACTCATCTATTTTTTTAAACTCTATATTTTTGATTTGAGTAAAATCGATATTTTTTACTATATTTTTATCAACTTTTTTTAAAATCGCATATGCGATAGGAAGTCTCATATCCGCACTAAAAGCTTGCAAAAGAGTAGATCCGTCTACAAAATCCACAATCGCGTGTATTAAAGATTTAGTCTCAATTATTGCGTCTATCTTATCGGTATTAAAAAGCCATTTTGCCTCAAGAATCTCAAAAAGCTTATTTACCATAGTAGCGCTATCGATCGTTATCTTCTTGCCCATACTCCAGTTTGGATGTTTTAGGGCATCTTTTAAAGTAGCATTTTTTAACTTCTCCTCGCTCCAGTCTCTAAAAGCTCCTCCGCTTGCGGTTATGGTAAGTTTTGAATATGGGATATTATTTTGATTTAATATATACCAAAGTCCAAAATGTTCGCTATCAATAGGTGTTATTTTGGAGCTTTTTATAAATTTTCCAGCAACCACCAAAGACTCTTTATTGGCTAAAGCTACCTCTTTATTTAACTCCAAAGCCTTTAGAGTTGGCTTTAATCCCAAAAAACCCACAAGAGCGTTAACTACTATTTTTGATTGGCAATTTTGTATAGCTTCTAATATTCCTTCTTCTTCATACAAAACATTTTTATGTTTTATCTTTTTGACATGCTCTTTTTTACCTACCACCACTATTTTTGGGTTAAATTCATCGATCTGTTTTTGTAGCAGCTCTATATTGTTGCCCGCAACTAACACCTCTACATCGATACCAAACTCTCTTGCTATATTTAAAGTATTAACACCGATTGAACCGGTCGATCCAAGAAGTGCTATCTTTTTTTTCACTTATAAAAGTCCTCTTAGCAAAATAACCATAGCAGGACCTGCAAAAAGATATCCATCTACCCTATCTAAAACTCCTCCGTGTCCTGGCAAAATATTTCCGCTATCTTTAACTTTGGCTCTTCTTTTTAGGTAGCTCTCAAAAAGATCGCCAAATATTCCAGCAATTGATGTTAAAAAGGAGATAACTATCGCATAAGGCAAATCAACTAAAGTTAGGGCGTAAAAGCTACCAAAAAATGTAGCCAACACCACTCCTCCTATCGCACCCTCTAATGTTTTATTTGGAGAAGTTTCGCTAAAAGGAGTTTTACCTATAAGTTTTCCTATAAAAAAGGCTCCGATATCGCTAATGGCTACAACTATCAAAAGCCAAATAAGAGAGTTCATACCAAAATCGTGATATAGAGCCAATAAAAACAGAAATGATGAAGTAGGATATAAAAAAGGCAGAAAGTTTTTTAAATCATAATCTTTATGATATGCCAAAAAAGAGGCAAAAATTATAGCAATCACAAAAAAAAGATCGTCTGGATTTGGATAAAAATAGGCAACAATCCATAAAATAAAAGCCCAAAAAAAGAGATTGTTATGGCTATCCATTTTTAATAGCTTCAATGTTTCGTAAAAGGCGAACATATAAATTACTCCAAAAAAGGCCCAGGTTAAAAAATAGTTATCTATAAGCCCAACTGCAACAACAACCGCAAGTAAAATAGTGCCGGTTACAAACCTTTGGGAATTTTCTTTTATGATGTTAAACATATATTTCCTTGGAATT
>NZ_CEXZHP010000153.1:0-3698 GCF_982775275.1 Nitrosophilus sp. | reverse complement strand
TTTTTCAAAATTATAACTAATTTAAGTTAAAGAGATGTAAAATTGATAAAAGCTGGAGAAATAGCAAAAATGAAATTCTAAATTATCAATTAAAAAAAGGAGGATGAGATGGGAAAGATGAGCGAAAAATTGGAGCAAATTAAAAGGTTGATAGGTAAATTGCAAACAACTCAGCCAAATGAAGTAAAAGCCTTTTTAAACTTTATGACCGAAGTTGAAAAAGAGGGAGCTTTATCTACAAAGGAAAAAGAGCTTGTCAATATTGGACTAGCTGTGGCGGCTCAGTGTGAATGGTGTATCGCTCTTCATACAAAAGGCGCTTTGGATGCCGGCGCTAAAAAAGAGGAGATTATAGAAGCGGCTATGCAGGCTGTTTTAATGCATGGAGGACCAGCTTTAATGTATATGACTCCTTTATTTGAAGCATTAGAGGAATTTTCAAATGAATAGCGCTCTTGTTAAAAAGTTTTATTATTTGATGAAACTTGGAAGAGAGTTTGAGATAGCCGCAAAAGAGGAGTATATGAAAGGAAATATTGCCGGCTTTTTACATTTAGATATAGGACAAGAAGCTTGCAGTGTTGGAAGTATGATAGCTTTTGATAAAGGTGATGTTTTTACCCATTATAGAGAGCATGTATTGGCGATTGCAAGAGGTATGGATATAAAGCTTATTATGGCTGAGCTTTTTGGAAAGGTTGAAGGAATTAGTAAAGGCAAAGGGGGATCTATGCATCTATTTGATCCCTCTTTAAACTTTTACGGAGGCGATGCGATAGTTGGCGGTCATCTACCGATTGCGGTTGGGTGTGCTTATGCAAGAAAAATACAAGGAGAAAATGCCGGAGTTTTTGCAATTTTTGGAGATGGAGCGACCAACTCCGGAGCTTTTTTTGAAAGTATAAATATCTCTTCAGCTTGGAAATTACCGATAATATTTTTTATAGAAAACAATTTTTACGCAATCGGAACAAGAATAGATTGGGTAAGCCCTTTTGTAGAGCTATATAATAAAACAAAAAATTATATGCCAAGTATTAAAATAGACGGTATGGACGTATTTGAAGTTTACAATGCTGTTGTTAAAGCAAAAGAGCATATAGAAAACTCCCTTGGACCATATTTAATAGAGGCACAAACATATAGATATGAAGGCCACTCTATGAGCGATAGCGGAAAATACAGAAGCCAAGAGGAGATTGAGATTTATAAATCAAAAGATCCTATCAAAAATTTAAAGAAAAAGGCGATCGAATTAAATATCGTAAATGAAGAGTTTTTTAAATTAACTGATGAAAAAATTAAAAAAGAGATTAATGAAGCTGTTGATTTTGCTCTAAACGCAAGTGAGCCGGATATAAAAGAGCTCTACAGGGATGTTTATTGCAAGGAGTGCACAAATGTTATACCGTGAGGCATTAAATAAAGCCATTGATGAATCGATGAGCGCAGATGAGAGTGTTGTTATACTTGGAGAGGATGTTGGTAGATATGGAGGAAGCTATAGAGTAACCGAAGGACTTTTTGCAAAATATGGCAAAGATAGAGTTATAGACACTCCAATTGCCGAACTTAGCATAGTTGGTAACGCTATAGGTATGGCGATTGGGGGACTTAGGCCTATTGCTGAGATTATGACGGTAAATTTTTCACTCCTTGCAATGGATCAAATAGTAAATCACGCGGCAAAATTTAGATATATGAGCGGCGGAAAAATGACAATCCCTTTAACTATCAGAATGCCAGGAGGCGTATCAAGACAACTAGCAGCGCAACATAGTGAAAGTTATGAAACATTTTACGCATCGGTTCCGGGCCTTATCGTATTGGCTGCTTCTAATCCAAATTATGCCTATCATGGGCTAAAAAAAGCAATTTTTATAAATGATCCGGTTATTTTTTTAGAACATGAACTTTTATATACTTACGATGGGGATATAAAAGATGAAAAAAATTTTGACCCTTTTAAAGCCGAAATCGTAAAAGAGGGAAAAGATGCTACTTTGATAACATACCTTAAAATGAGATATGACTCCATAGAAGCCGTTAGAGAGATTGAAAAAGAGTTAAAAATATCAATAGAAATAATAGATCTAAACTCATTAAATCCTATCGATTATGAGACTATTTTTAATTCTATAAAAAAGACAAAAAGAGCAATTATCGTAGAAGAAGATCACAAAACCGGCGGATATGGCGCTCAAATTGCAAGCGAAATAGCAACAGAGTGTTTTTATCATCTTGATGCTCCAATTTTAAGAATAGCCGCCGAAGATGTTCCAATCCCATACAATAGAAAATTGGAACTTGCATCTATTCCAACACCGAAAAAAATATATAAAAATGTAATCAAATGGGGAAAAGAAAATGGATTATGAGATAAAAATGCCGATACTTTCAGATACTATGGAAAAAGGTAAACTTATAAAGTGGCATGTTAAAGAGGGAGATAAGGTAAAAAAAGGAGACGTTATAGCCGAAGTTGAAAGCGATAAAGCTATTATGGAAGTGCAAACTTTTAAGGATGGGATAATAAAAAAGCTTTTGGCAAAAGAGGGAGAGGAAATAGCTGTAAAAAATCCTATTGCGATTATAGAGACAGAAAAAATAACAAAAACTAAAGAGAAAAAAGAAGAAAAAGAGGAAGAAAAGAAAAAAGAAGAAAAAGAGGAAAAAGAGGAGATTCCACCGATTTTAGAAGAGATTTCAAAAGAGATTACTTCGATTCCAAAAGGCATCGCTTCACCTTTAGCAAAAAAAATGGCACAAAAAGAAGGCATAGACATTGAAAAACTTCAAAAAGAGAGTATACTACCCTCGCCTGCTCACGCAAAAGATATTCAGCAAGAGACTTTAAAAAGATATTTTACTCCAAAAGCAATAAAACTATTAGATGAGTATCAAATAGATTATAAAAGTTTCAAATTGGATCATAAAATAGATTCAAATGAGATAAAAAAATTTATAAAACAGAACAACATTCCAAAAATAGTAGAGCCATCATCAAATCAAAAAGCGGTTATAAAAAATGTTGTTAACTCCCAAAAAAAACCGGTTTTTTATATGTTTGAAACATTTGAAATAGAAAAAGAGCCAAAATATAAATTAACTTCTATTATTCTAAAACGTTTGGGTATTGTTATGCAAAATCATCCTATGACAAGAGCCGTTTTAGAAGAAGAAAAGTATAAAATCTATCCAAACTCAAACATTAGCCTCGCAGTTTACAAAGATAACAAACTTTTTATGGTTGTATGCAAAAATGTGGAACAAAAATCTATTGAAGAGATTGATAAGTGGGTTAGAGATTTAAAAAAAAGAGATTTTACTATAGAAGATTTTAAGGGATCAACTTTTGGATTGTCAAATCTTGGAATGTTTGAGATTAAAAGCTTTACCGCAATGATAAATCAAAATGATTCAGGAATATTGGCCGTTGGGGCTTTAGATAAAAAAAGTATTAATATGACTTTTACCTTTGATCATAGAGTTATCAACGGCGTTCAAGCGGCACTTTTTATAAAAGATCTAAAGAATAGTTTTAAAAAAGGATAAAAATTGTATGATATTATCTTTATAGGCGGGGGCTTAAATTATGCCGGAGCGGTAGTGGCTGCAAAAAAAGGCTTGAAAGTTGCTCTTATTGGAAAAGAGTTATCCCATATTGGAGGAACCTGCCTGCATAATGGATGTATTCC
>NZ_CEXZHP010000152.1:0-3702 GCF_982775275.1 Nitrosophilus sp. | reverse complement strand
ATATTTACATTTAAAGGGTTTACAACCGCAGCTGATCCTAAAACCACGGTGAAATTTGCCGCATTTGATCCGATAATGTTTCCTATGCTCATATCGGCTTTTTTATTGATTGCTGCAACTATACTAACTATAAGCTCAGGAAGGCTTGTTCCAAAGGCAATCAAAAATAGTCCTATAATCCATTCGCTTATTCCAAAATCTCTTGCTATATTTGAGGCACTTTCAATAGCAAAATCCGCCCCCTCAATAACAAATACAAAACCCAAAATCAAAAATAATAGAGTCTTTGTCCATTTAAAAGGCTCTTTTTTTAAATCTTCGTCTATCTCTTCACTAAGCAATATCGCTTCTTTTGATAAAAATACCAAATACCCGGCCATTAAAATTAAAAATAAAACTCCTTCAAATCTTGTAATAACAGAATCAAATGCCATCAAAATAAATATAAAAACAGGAATTAGCGCCCATGTGCTATCTTTTGCGAAAATATCTCTTTTTGGATTGATATTTTTAGCCAATAAAAATACAAGACCCAAAACCAAAGTTATATTTAAAATCACGCTTCCCAAAACGTTTGCAACGGCCATTTCACTTTTATGATTGTAACTTGCTGCGATACTTGCAGCCATCTCTGGAAGGCTAGTTCCTAAAGCTACAAGCGTAGCTCCGATAACAAACTCAGAAATATTAAAATATAGAGCAACTCTTTCAGACTCTTTTATAATAATATCTGCTCCCTTTATCAAAACCGCCATAGAAACTATAAAAATTATAAAATCCAACTTCCATCTCCTTAAACTATTTTATTTTTATATATCCAAGTTCAACAAGTTTATCATATATTTTTGAAACAATAGGACCTGCCGCACTTCCTCCGTGTCCGCCATGCTCAACAAGAACCGTAACTACATATTTTGGTTTTTTGTAAGGACCATAAGTTGTAAGCCATGCGTGAGATCTGCTAAAATATTTTAACTCCTCCTCTTTCATCCTCTCTTTCTCATCTTGCGGTATTCCTACAACCTGAGCCGTCCCGGTTTTTCCCGCAATTTTAACTTTCGTGGTAATATGTGCCGTAGCCGTTCCTTTTGGGTGGTTGCACACCTCATACATACTTTTTCTAATTATTTTTAATTTTCTTTTTTGTATAGGAGTCAATACATCTTCATATTTTGGAAAAAATTCATTATCTATAAATTTTTTTGCAAAATGGGGAGTTGGAAGTTTTCCAGCTGCCAAAAGAGCCGTATATCTTGCTATCTGTATAGGGGTAACAAGATCATATCCTTGCCCAATAGATGCAACCATAGTTTCACCAATATACCATTTTTTGTTATATCTTTTTTCTTTCCACTCTTTATCTGGGATTATACCTATAAATTCGTTTGGAAGGTCTATCCCACTTTTTTTTGCAAATCCAAAATTTTTTAATGTTTTTGCAATTTTATTTATACCCACTTTTAAACTGCCTTCATAAAAATAAACATCACAACTCTCTCTTATAGCCTTTTTCATTTTTGTCTCGCCATGTCCACTACTTTTCCAACATCTAAATTTTCTTTTTCCAAGCTCTACAGCGCCATTACAATAAAAAGGGGTATATTCGCTTATTTTTCTCGAATCTATAAAAGCTAAAGCCACACCCATTTTTATTGTAGATCCAGGAGGATAAAGACCGTTTATTAACTTATTTGTAAAAGGATGATTAAAATCTGAAATCAACTCTATCCATTTTTCTTTTGAAATTCCAGATACAAACATATTTATATCATACTCAGGAAAACTGCCAGCTGCCAAAATCTCACCATCAAGCCCCATAACTATCGCAACGCCGGCTTTATTTTTAAAAAGCTTTTCTATATACTTTTGAAGCCTTATATCTATAGTCAAAATTAGATCCCTATTTTGTATAGGCTCTTTTATCTCTAATGTTTCTATCTCTTTATTAAAAGCTGTGACCTTTATCTTTTTATATCCAAGTTCCCCTTCCAAATATCTGTTGTAATATTTTTCAATGCCGGCTTTTCCAATAATCCCAACCATTTTGGCAACTTTATCCCTTTTAGCCTCTTTTGGATTTGTTCTTGAGACATAGCCAATAATGTGTGAGGCTAAGTCCCTGTTTGGATAGTATCTTTTAAATGTCGGTTCAACTTTTATATATTTTTTGAGATTAAGTTTTGTATAAAATGGGATCACCTCTTCAAAAGGCAAAAAATCTACTACTTCAATATAATTATGATTATATGGGGAATCTTTTTTCCTATATTTTCTCAACATCTTATCATAATCGATTCTTGGAAAAAGTTTTTTTATAAACTCTAAACTCTCTTTTAACATTTTTACTCTTTTTTTATAGCTAAGATGGGGTGCGACTTTTATTTTAAATCCTATATTATTTACCGCCAAAGGGTTTAAATTTCTATCTAGTATCTCACCCCTTGTTGGAATAATCCACTCTGTTTTTATCATATTCTGTTTTGCCAAAATCTCATAATAACTATTTGATTTTATACTCAAATAATAGACTCTGCTCAAAAGAAGTATCCAAACAAAAATAAAAAAGTAAAAAAGAAGCTTTAATCTCATACTACCCCAAAAATATCAATATTATTATTTCGGTTATCATATAAAGAAAATAGTTTAAATCCAATGAAAAAATATCCGTTTTAAAAAATTTGTGTAAAGCATATATAAAAAGAGGATATAAAAGATATATTAAAACAACTGATAAAATTTTTAAGATATATTTATTTGATAAAATTTTTAATAATTTCAAAAAAAGCGGTAACAATAAAAAATAAAAGATTATCAGCGAAAAAAGAGGTAAAGAGTGATCAATTTCAAAAAAAAGAAGATATATAAAAATAAAAAAAATAAAAATGAACTCTCTTTTTATATAAAAAATCATGAAAAACCAAAAACCCACACCCCAAAAAGGCGGCAAAATAGTATAAATAGTAGTTAAAACCTCATAAAAAAGCGAAAAAAGAAAAATAAAAAAATAGATTATATTTTTTTTATCATCGATATTTCGTTGCATATAGGAAAATGTTTGCATTTTATACAGTCTGCCCAAATTTTATGTTCTGGAATTTTATCTTTTTGGATCTCTTTAAATCCCAATTTTTCAAAAAACTCCTTATTGTAGGTTAAAGATAAAACCTCCTTAACACCCAGATCTTTACCCTCTTGTAAAGCTTTTAAAACAAGATTTTTGCCAATACCCATACCTTGGTAATTTTCTTGAACTATTAAGCTTCTAATTTCGGCCAATGTTTTTGTATGGATGTGCAAAGCGGTAAAACCAACTATCTCTCCTTTATATTTAGCAACAATGTAGGATCTTATATTTGTTGCGATCTCATCATCACTTCTTGGAAGTATTATCCCCTCTTCTACAGCTTTTTTTACCACTTTTTGCATATTTTCAATATCATATAATTTTGGTTTTAAATAATCAATCTTTAATTTTTTTTCCAAAAACATACTCCAAAATAGCTTTTTTTAACTCTTCAATACCCTTTTTTTTACTATTTGAAACAAAAAATGCCTCTGGATAATCTTTTTTTAACTTTGAAAAATCCCTGTTCATATGCAAATAGACAATTTCTTTTAACTTAATATTCTAATTCAAACTCCTCACTATTTTATCATAAAGTTTTTTTTGCAATTTTTGATCATTAATTTTTTCTAAAATTC
>NZ_CEXZHP010000151.1:1789-3745 GCF_982775275.1 Nitrosophilus sp. | reverse complement strand
GCCGTTATGCAATAAAGGATAGGATTTATAATTTTTTGATTCTATTTTTTTTGAAGAGATTTTTATATCAACAATATTTTCGCCGCTTTTTTTAATATTTTGAATAATCTCTTTTAATTCGTCGTTAAATTTAAAATAGTATAGAGAAGATAAAGTATCTATATTGTTTTTTACAAGAGCATCGATTTTGTCTTTTTCCATAGAATTTAATGTTTTATCTATTATCCTTAAATCGGCAATTATATAAAACAAAAAAATAAAAAGGTTTGCAAAAATCGTAAATATAATAATTTTTTTTAAAGATATACCCCTACTCATAAAATCTTGCCACTTTATAAATTATTGGATTTAGTTTTATGTTTGTCTCTTTTAAAATTTTTGGATTTAGCAAAGGATAAATTTTTGGACCTACATATATAGATACCGAACTACAGCAAATATTTGACGGTTTTGTGGAAAAAATCAATCTATTTTTATTTTTTAATACATCCAAAAGTTTTTGAGCATTTTTTTGAGATGTGATTATAATATAAGCAGTAGGCGTGTTTTTTGGTATGCTTTTATTTAAAACTACTTTCACTTCATAACTATGCAATTTTTTGTTATCAAGAATTTTTTTAAAATACAAAGCGTCTTTTTTATGCAAATCGTCATAAATTATATTTATTACTATCTTTTTGTCTTTCGATATCTTATTTTTTAAATCTTTATCTAATAATATGATTTTTGTATATAGTTTAGCTTCCAATTCTAAAAGGTTTTTATCTAACGCAAAAACCGAACTAACTATAAATATAAGGGCAAGAAAGAAATTTTTCATTACCAACTCTTTTTGAAACTTATAAAATATTCTCGCCCAATGCTTGGCACTTTTGCCTCAATTGGAACAAACATATATCTACCCATAATAATATCTGTTGGCTGAATCCAAAAATAGTTTTTATGATTTGTCAAATTTTTTATACCAAAAGTAATGTAAAAATCTTTATAGTTCAAAGAAAAAATTTGATCCAGTGAGAAAAAAGGATCAACATCCTCAATAGTGGGAGGAGTTTTTATTTTACTTCCATAATTTAACAACGTAAAGGAGCTAAGTTTATCAAAAATAAGCTCAAGATAACTTTTGACTAAAATTTCTCTTGCTCCAAGATATTCGTTAAAATCGGATCTATTGTCGTTTTTGCTAACAGATAGGTAAAATCTGTTTTTATTAAAGATTTTGGTATAGCTCGCTTCCACTCCTTTTATATCCAAATCTCCTAAATTTTCATAAACTCTTTTACCGGTTGTTTTATCATAAAACCTATCGATATTATCTTTTATTTTTCCCGTATAAAAGTTAAATTTAAAAATATCTTTTGGAGTTATTTTTTTAAGATATTGTATCTCGACTAACGATATTTTTTCAGGATTTAAATTTTCGTTTCCGTTAAATTCCGCTGCAGATTTTGAATATAGTTCTATCCAAGAAGGTGCCCGAAAAGAGTGGCTATATAAAAGTTTAATTGTGTCTTTTTGCGTAAAGTTATATACAAATCCCCCTTTATAGGACAAATTGTTTCCAAAATCGCTATAATGATCAGCCCTTAAACCAAAATCCAAGGATAAAAAATCTTTTAAAATTATCATATCTTTTAATGCAATGGAGTATATTTTTCTATAAATTCCCTCTTTAATAAAATTATTTTCTTGGGTAAATTTTTTGGGCGACTGGGTAGCTAAATATTGAAGATAATAAAAATCGTATGGTTTAGCGTATTTATATTGGGTTAAGAAAGTGATATTATGCTTTTTTGTTAAATATTTTAAGATTAGATTTGCGAAAAATTCTCTTTCTTTGATATAGGCTCCAACTATAAGATCCCTGTTTGGATCTGCTGTTGGATTTAAATCTGCCGGATAAACTCTAAACTCCCCATCCCATATATACTGTTTTAAGCCAATATTTGTTTCGAT
>NZ_CEXZHP010000151.1:0-1689 GCF_982775275.1 Nitrosophilus sp. | reverse complement strand
AAACTCTAAACTCCCCATCCCATATATACTGTTTTAAGCCAATATTTGTTTCGATTTTTATATTGTGTTTGATAAAATTTTCATAATTATAAATTAAAAACTGATGAGTTAAATCTACTTTTTTATCATCTTTATATGGAGTTACCCTGGAAATTCCAAAAAAATCTCCTTTTTTATAAGATTGGTATCTATATGATAGTTTATGAGCCTCTTTTTTTAAAGTAACGCCAAATCCAATATTTTTTTCTAAAGTATTAGCTGAAGTTTCCTCTCTAAAAACTGAGTAGTTGTGTTGCCATAGATCGATTTTTACCGTTTGGGGAGATTTTAAAAAGGGTTTGGAAGAGCTATAATATCCGTCCATCAAAAGATAAAATTCGTTAATATCAAATTTTTGAAAAAAAGAGATTTGATCATAATTTTTATCGCTTTTATATAAAGTAAAAAGATTTTCATCGCCTTCTTCAAAAGTTATTATATTTATAACCCCTAAAAAAGCGTTGCTTCCATAAAGTATAGAATCGGGTGATTTGGTAAATTCTACCCTTTTGATTAAAGAAGCCGGAAAATTGTAATAATAAAACTGATTTGAATAAAGATTGTTCGTTACGTCAGCCCCGTTTATTAAAAGTTTTATTTTATCTCTATAGTCACTTTTTATGCCTCTAACAATTATCTGTGTTTTTCCGCTGCTCGATTTTGAGATCTCGATACCCGGGATAAATTTTATTATATCTATTAAGGTTTTTGCCCCGCTTTTTTCAATGAAATCTCTTCTTATAACGGTGACGGTTGCTGGAGTTTTTTCAAGATTGAGTTTTTTTGCCGTAGCGATTTCGCTAACTTCGTTTAAAGTTTTTAAAAACTCCTTTTCAATATCTTCGTTTGCAAAAAGAAAAATAGATATAACAAAAAAAATAATAAATTTTTTCATTAATTTCCCAATAATGAAGATGTGCTTTTTTAAATTTTACGATAGTATTGATTAAATGAAGTTTATAAGGCCTAAAACCCAAAAGGGGCTTTAGGCGTTTTTTACGATATTGATAATTTTTTCTACAACTGAAGGGTCTTCTAAAGTTGAAGTATCTTGTTTTATCTCTTCATTTTTAGCTATAGCTCTTAGTATCCTTCTCATGATTTTTCCGCTTCTTGTCTTTGGAAGTCCAGGAACAAAGGCTATCTCATCTGCTTTTGCAAGAGGTCCGATATCTTTTGTTATAACTTGATTTATCTCTTTTATTAACTCCATCTCATCCGCAATTCCCTCATCCTCTTTTAAAACCACAAACGCAAAAACGCTCTCGCCTTTTACATCATGAGGTTTTCCAACAACCGCACACTCTGCCACTCTTGGATGATGAGCGATTGCCGCTTCAATTTCAGCAGTTCCTAGTCTATGGCCGCTGACATTTATAACATCATCCATCCTACCGGTTATCCAAATATATCCATCTTCGTCATATATCGCCCCATCGCCGCTAAAATATACCGGTTTTCCATCTTTTTTACAAGTTGAAAAATAGCTTTTTACAAATCTATCAGGATCCCCCCAAATAGTTCTTATCATACTCGGCCAAGGTTTAGTTATACAAAGATACCCTTTTTCGTTTGGTGCTTTTTTGTTTCCTTCAATATCGATAATTTCAGCAAAAATTCCAGGAAGCGGGAATGTTGCAGATCCAGGTT
>NZ_CEXZHP010000150.1:0-3749 GCF_982775275.1 Nitrosophilus sp. | reverse complement strand
CTAAATAGTTAATTTTAAGATATGGGTTTTTTAGTTGTTAAAGAGGTTGAGTAGTAAAGTGGGATTATTATTTTTTTTGCTTTTTAACTTTCTCACTTTTTCACTTTTTAACTTTTAATAAACCACTCAACTACTCAACCATTTAACTTTTTTTAACAGATCGTAAAAAGGTATATTATGCAAAAACTCTCGATTGCCGTAGGTATATCTTTACTTTTTTTTGCTTTTAGCTCTTATGTTTTTGATCCTATTCAAGCAAGACTCATAGGAGTCGTGGCCTTTTTGGTAGTTTTATGGAGCAACGAGGGTTTGCCTTTGGGGGTGGTTTCGTTACTTCCCATTATTCTTTTTCCATCTTTAAATATATTAGATATAAAAAGTGTAACACCAAACTATTCAAAATCGATAATTTTTTTATTTATAGGCGGATTTTTGCTTGCTATGGGGATGCAAAAAACAAAGCTTCATGAGATAATCGCCCAAAAACTTTTATCTTTTTTCCCAAATACGCCAAAAGGCATTATCTACTCCTTAGCTATCACATCAGCTGTGCTTAGTTCTTTTTTATCCAATACTACCGTTACTTTAATGATGATGCCAATAGCTATATTTTTAACCGAAAATATTAAATTAAAGGTAAGATTTCTAATAGCTACAGCTTATGGAGCAAGCATAGGAGGGATTTTTACTCCTATAGGTACCCCTCCAAATCTTATATTGCTTGGATTTTTAGATGATATCAAGATCTCTTCGCCTACTTTTTTAGAATGGATGATGCTAACTTTTCCTATAGTTGCCTCAATGCTTTATCTGGTTCCTTATATTTTATCAAAAGGGGTAAAAGATGAAATTTTAGGCGCAAGAGTTGCTCCAAAAAAGATATTTTTAACTAAAGAGCAAAAAAAACTTACTTTTATTTTGATATCTTTGGTTCTTTTATTGATAATAAATGCTCCAATAAAGCCTTTTTACAACGGTCTTGGTTTAAATGAAAAGATTATTTTGTTAGGTTTTGGTTTAGTTTTGTTTTTGCCAAACGTGGGTATTTTAAAATGGGAAGATTTTAAAGATATGCCTTACGAGATAATTTTTCTATTTGGTGCTGGATTTAATATAGCTACAGCTTTTATAAAAACCGATCTTGCCTCATCTTTAGCATCATATTTTAGCTATTTTGAAAATTTTCCTTTTATTTTAATACTCTTTTTGATAGCGCTTTTTGTTTCATTTTCCACAGAAATTACAAGCAATACAGCTTTAACGTCCATCGCTTTGCCTATATTTTACGAGTTTTCAAAAAATAGCGGCTTTAATGTGGAGATAACTCTTTTTATAGCAACAATTGCTGCAAGTTATGCTTTTATGCTTCCTATTGCTACTCCTCCAAACGCAATAATTATGTCAAGCAGGGTTATAAAAGTAAAAGAGATGGCAAAAATAGGATTTTTGATAAATCTAATCGGAGTTGCGATAGTATCCATAGTGGCTATCGTTTTTTGGAATAATTATTTTTAGTTTAGTTAAAGATGGTTGAGTAGTTAAAATGGTTAAAATAGTTGAGTGGTTAGGTAGTGAGAAAGTGAAAAAGTGAGAGAGTGAGAAAGTGAGCGAGGGTAAACCGAAGGTTTAGGACAACAACTGCTTGTTGTCCGTACCCGAGCGAAAGCTACGACTATATGCGAGCCCTAAAATCAAGGATTTTAGTGGCGAGCATAGGAGTAGCTGGTTTACCTTGAAGCAAATCAAGCGAGTAAAACGAGTGAAGATTTGCGGTTAATTTTTGTTGAGTAGTTGAGTAGTTAAGTAGTTGAGTGGTTGAAGAGTGAAAAAGTTAGAAAGTAAAAAAGTGAGAAAGTGAGCGAGGGCAAACCGAAGGCTTAGTATTAGTTAAAATAGTTAAAATGGTTGAGTGGTTGAGTAGTTGAATAGTTAGGTGAAAGGCTGAAGGGAGAAGGGGGTAAGGAGATAAGGGGAGAAGGTGGTAAGGGGGTAAGAGTCAAAATGATGAGAGAGGGCTCAATTCCCAATTCCCAATTCCTAATGCCAAATTCCAAATATACAAAGGTAAACTTTGAATATTTTAGATATAAAAGAGATAGATGAGTTAAAAGAGTTTCAGTTAGAAAAACTTTATTATATAGGAGATAAGGGGCTGCTTAAAAGACCTAAAATCTCCATAGTTGGATCTAGAAGGGCTTCAAAGTACGCCAAGGAGTTAACCTATAGGCTGGCAAATGAGCTTGCAAAAAGAGGATATGTAATAGTTAGCGGTGCCGCTATGGGAATAGATGCGGCTGCTCATAAGGGTGCGGGAAGTAAAAATACAATAGCCGTTATGGGAAACGGACTGGATATTAGATATCCCGCGGCGAATATATCTTTAATAAAAGATATTGAAAAAAACGGTTTGGTTTTAAGTCAGTTTGATCCGGGATTTGTTCCGACAAATTGGAGTTTTGTGATAAGAAACAAGATAGTTGTCGCTTTAGGCGAATGTTTGGTTGTTGCTGAAGCTCAGTTAAACAGCGGATCTATGAGAAGTGTAGAGTTTGCTTTAAAAATGGAAAAACCGATATTTGTCTTACCCCATAGATTAAACGAAAGTAGCGCAACGAACTATCTTTTAAAAAACGATCTAGCAAAGCCCATTTACGATATTGAGGAATTTGCCAATAGTTTTAAAAAAATAGAAAAAGATGAAGATCAGTTTATTAAATATTTAAAAAGTTCTCCATTTTATGAAGAGGCTATAAAAAAGTATAAAGAGAAGATTTTTGAATTGGAAATCTTGGGAATTATAGAAATAAGGAATTTAAAAATTGTTTACAAAGGCTAATATTTTTATATTGCTAACTCTTTTTATTTTTGTAGGATGCGTAAAAAAAGATAGATTTCAAGAAAAGCCAAAGCTTTTGGAAAAAAGATTTTGCGCAACAAACGCAAAAGGGCTTAATGAGGTTTATAAAAAAATCGATTATAAATTGGAAAAAAGTTCTATTCCAAATCTTTTTATAAAAAATTTTTCAAAAATTTGGAAAAATAAGGAAAATATCAATAAAAAAGAGATTTTTATAAAATCGATTTTGCCTTCCATAATAAGAGCAAATATGGATATATTACATGAAAGAAAGAAATTTTTAAAACTATATAGAAAGTTTCCCCTTCTTTTTGATGATGAAAAAAAATATCTATATAATCTAGCAAAAAAATACAAAGTCGTTTATAAAAAATTTTTAACAAAAGAGAGTTTAGATGAACTTTATAAAAAGATCGATACTATTCCAGTATCGTTGGCGTTAGCCCAAGCAGCAATTGAGAGCGGGTGGGGGGATTCAAGATTTGTTAGTGAGGGAAATGCGTTTTTTGGGCAATGGATATTTTCAAAAAAAGGAATGATTCCAAAAAAAATTAGAGTAGAATTAAAAAGTTATAGCGTAGCAAAATTTAAAAGCATTGACGATTCGGTGAAAGCTTATATGTTAAATTTAAATAGTCACTTTTTTTATAAAGAGTTTAGAAACGCTAGGTTTTTGCTAAAAAAAAGAGGAAAAGTAGATGGTATAAAACTAGCTAAATATTTAAAAATGTACTCAGAAAGAAGAGAAGATTATGTTAAAGATATAATTAAAAATTATTAAATCCAACAAACTGTTGGACTTGGAAGAAAAAAGATTGAAGATTTTTCCTTATATTTATATAAAATATTGTGAAAATATATCTGCATAATCTAACTTTTGCGTAATAGATAT
>NZ_CEXZHP010000149.1:0-3775 GCF_982775275.1 Nitrosophilus sp. | reverse complement strand
AGCTACAAGCAAGATTTTAGCACAGTATTTGAAGCACAGAGCGAGATGTTTAGAATCGGTGGAGATGCTACCGTTATCTGTTACACAGGTGAGGGTACAAACTTTAACTACTTAATGAAACAGACAGGGGATGTTCTTTATACAGCAAAAGAGGGAACAGGTTGTAGCGATGGTTTGTTTGGTTCAATAGGGTATTTCCATTCACACAACCGCAGAATGAATCTACGTAAAAAACAGAAATAGTCTTGTGGATATAAAAAAATGTTTTATATTTGTGTCATACTAAACAATTAAAAACTCAACGTTATGATTACTACTTACAACTACACAACTAAAAGAGGAAACTTAAAAGAGGTCTTTGACACTAAGGGTTACGTTACATTAACAGCAAACGGAAACCATGTTTACGAGCATCAGTTTTCTACAACAGGTGTTAAGCTTCAAGAGTTGGCATTACAGAAAGAACTTCTAAAGCACAACGTCAGTCACACTAGAACAATAGAGGTTTAATACCTCCCCCCCCTTTCAAATACAAGCCCTGCGATGCGGGGTTTTTTTGTACCTTTATACAGAATTACTAATTTGCTATTTATAGATATGAAGATTACAGTACCCACAGATTTGAGTGAAATAACTTTAGGACAGTTACAAAAGCTGACAGACCTAGAGAACAGCGATAAAGAGAGTACTTTAAAAAAGAAGGAAATCATTGAGCTGCTAACTGGAGTTGATAGAGCAACGTTAGATAGATTCCGTTTAAGCGATTTAGAGAACGTTTACGCAAAGCTTCTACTCATATCAGAGGGTGAACATAAACTTCACAAATTGGTGACGTTAGAAGGGCTGAAATATGGCTTTCACCCAAACCTCTCTAATATAAGCACAGGAGAGTTCGCAGATTTAGACACTTTGTGTCAAGACTTTAATGCAAACCTCCATTTGATAATGGCTGTATTATACAGACCTATTACGTTAGAGGATAGGGGTAAGTATCAAATAGAAGCGTACACCGCAGAAATAGATGAAAGAGCTAGTTTATTCCAAAGGAAACTTCCTGCGAGTGTGGTGAACGGTGCTCTTATTTTTTTTTGGAATTTAGGCAACGACTATTTACTAAATACGATGCAATCTTTGCGGGGGGAAATACAGACCAGAAACAAGCAAACTTCTCTAGTAGATGGGGATGGTACTCAATACTGATGAGTTTATGCGGGGAGGATGTGTTAAAGCTAGACAAAGCGACAGAAATAAATATAAACAAAGCGTTCACGTATTTAAGTTACTTGAAAGATAAAGAGAAGCTAAAAAGATGAAAACATTTAAGGCAATAATAGACCAGTTTGAAAACGTTTGTACAGCTCACAAGCAAATAAATTCCTTTACATTTGGTGACATATTTGAAGTGGATATGACAAATGAAATGAATTTTGCGAAAGCTCATTTAATAGAGCAGTCTGCTACAATTAATAGCAGGGATTTTGTATTCACTTTTGATTTGTTGGTAATGGACTTAGTCGCAGCGGATGGTTCTAACGAAACAGACGTACTGAATGACACGTTCTTAATTTTGGCAGATATATACAGGGAATTTAAGAGTGGTCTGTGTAGGGTTACACCTCATATAGATTCAAGGTTTTATGTAATTAGTGAGGGTATATCTTGCGAACCGTTTACGGATAGGTTTGAAAATTTGCTTTCGGGTTGGAAGGGTTCAATAACGATAACAGTTCCAAGTCATAACAATGCAAGTAACTCACCGATATAATGGAAATCACTAGGGGTGACATTAAAACGCTCCTCAAGGGTATTCGTAGGGAAGAATGGCAGGAAGCTAAAACCAAATGCAAGCAATCTGTTTACAGAAACAAAAAAAAGTACACTCGTAAGAATACAGGATGGCGAAATTCGATAAAATAGCAGTAGAGAAAGCTTTAAAGAAGTTCGGTCATAAGGTTGTTATGAGAGCAGCCTCTTTACTAACTATTAGAAAGCGTGGATATAGTACTGGGAAACTAATGAAGTCTTTAGACTACGATTTAGGAGTAGCAGCAAACTCTATCAGTTTGAAGTTTAGAATGGAAGATTACGGTCTTGCTATAAACGATGGAAGGGGTGCTTCAAAGAGTGGAGGGGGAGGTGCTTTGTTCCCAAAGATTTTAGCATGGGTAAAGCGAAAAGGTTTACGACCTAGAAATAGCAAAGGTCAGTACGAATCATGGAAAAACAAAGCATCGCAGCAACGGGGAATCGCTTTTGCTGTAACTAGAAAAATACATAGATTTGGCTATAAAGGAACGGGATTCTTTAACGATGCTTTCAATGAAAACTTTAAGAAGCTTCCAAAGGATTTAACACAAGCTTTCAAATTAGATTTAGAAAAATACTTAAAACATACAATAGACGAAATAAGTTATGGCAACGATAGTAGCACAACCTAATTACTGGACATTATCTTTAACGAGCACGACATCCCCTGTTTTCAATTTTAAATTCGTGTTGGATATTTGGATTAACGGTACGAAACAAGTAAGATTGAAACAACCTAAAAATTCGGGGGGAGCAGCTCATATCTCTTTTGAAAATATAGTCAAGAATTATATCACACCGACTCACAAGCATGATAATACTGTGACAGGAGCTATCGCTTATGACTCAATACATATCATGCCACAGAACCCCGTTGAAGAGGTTGCTAGTACTATAAAAGATTTTCCATTTAGTGAAAATAATAATTCTTTGAAATTAGTAACATTCAAGTTCTATGAAGAGTATGCAAGTACAGAGGGTGGAGAGATAACTGTAAGCGTTTCAAGTGCTTCACAGATTATATTACCTCTAATAAATTACGCAGACGAATGGGAGGATGCTAAAACGTTTGATGTAACTAAATTCGATTTTGATAGTACGTCAGAACCGTTTGGAAACTTCTTAACGGAGTTACCCTCAACGACAACTAAACCGAATGACACTTTTGGTAGAATACCTCACTTAACAAGTTTCAACGATTATAAGACATTCGCTTTTTTAAACGATTCTACACCGTATTTTAATACTGTAAACGTAATCATGGAGTACAGGTTCTTTGAGGAAGTTCCAAATTCAGATTTAAGTAATGCAGTCGGTATGATTCAACCTTACAATATAGCTGCTTACGGGGGTAGGGCTGCTACTTCTGCTAATACAGCGGGTGAATACCTTATATTCGCAGGAGCAGGGGGTGGAAATGTAAAGAACCTTATATTTGCGCCTTACGGAAGTTATCAACTAACTCCAGAATCGGATGTAAAATATTACACAGTAAGACCGACATCTTCAAATGTTTCTATGGTAGTAGGTATTTCGGCAGGGGATTGTATTATCGGGGGGTTCTATATAATCACCACATCGGGTGATACGGATTGGGTTGCGATGGGCGCTCCAGACAATAATGCATCTACATTCTTTTACGCATCAGCTAACGGAAGCGGAACGGGTGTCTGTTCGGAATTTAAGGCTCCTCAAGTCGGTCAAGAATATTTATTTGAAATCGCTTCTGATAAGAATTGTAACTCCACAAGGTTTGATGAATATACTTTAGCTTGGAAAAACAAATACGGAGCTTGGGATTATTATTTATTTGATGGAGAACACTCAGACTCTAGGAGCTATAAACGAACCGAAAAACAAAACAGGCTCGCAGGGGGTTGGAACGATACTACGTTCACTTTAAATTCCTACGAGGGAGGAAAGGTTCAGTCTGTGAAAGGAACGAAAAAAACGACTATAAATACCCGAT
>NZ_CEXZHP010000148.1:0-3822 GCF_982775275.1 Nitrosophilus sp. | reverse complement strand
AATTCCCAATATCAAAATAGGTAGTAAAACTAATGCAAGGATATATTTTAAAAATAACACCAGCTAAAAATGAAGATTTGATAGTAAATATATTAACAAAAAAACATCTATATACATTATATAGATTTTACGGAGCGAGGCATAGTATCATAAATTTAGGGTATAAGATAGATTTTGAGATTGAGTATTCGCAAAAAGCGTATCTTCCAAGACTAAGAAATATCACTCATCTTGGTTTTAAATGGCTCAAAGAAACATGGCGAGTACTTATATGGCAGCAGTTTATTCAAAGGATGCATGAGCATTTGAGAGATTTAAACGAGGTAGAAAGCATCTATTTTGATCTTTTAGAAGAGAGTGCTCAAAAGTGGCATATACAAAATCCAAAAAGGATATGTATCGAAAGTTACGTTAAGCTACTTGAATATGAAGGAAGGCTTCATAAAGATTTTAAATGCTTTGTTTGCCATCAAAAAATAGAAAATAACCTCACTTTAACAAGAGCCTTTTTGCCGGCTCATTATAGCTGTATTCCATCTTCTACTTTTCCTATAAAAGCAATTAAATATCTATATGAAAATAAAAAAAGTTTACTTTTAGAGGATAAATATATAGACAAACTTTATAATATTTTAATGCTTGGATTTTGATTGTCCCAAAGGGACAATTTAGTTATTTTCTATATCGCTTATATCAAGATCGGTTCCAGCTAATCTAACTCCGCCAAATTCAACTTTTTGTAAAACTTTTGTCTGAGCGATTGGATCCTCTTTTACTATATAAAGTTGTCCAAAAATATGGTTTGGATGAAAAACAAAATCGACTAATTCAAACTTCTCTTTTTTATATCTAATATAGTCTGTATTAACCGTATCACAAATTAAATCATAAACTCCCTCTTTAAAAACATCATACTGATCCATATCATATGAACAGTCGATATATCCTATCTCAAAATTACTTGGGTCTATATCTTTTTCTTCGATATCGCTATCAAAATCCCAAAGAGCCTCTCCCTCAAAACTTTTTATATAAAAAATCTCGCCTATTTGGGCATTTTGAACATCTTTTAGAAGCTCTTGAGGAGTGATATTTTTCAATACCGCCTCATCTAAAACAAACTCTTTTTGAGTAGTATCGTATAATTTAAATCTACAGCTCTCAGGATCCAAACCATGAATTTCGCTGTGCATATCATAAACATCGGCTTCCCCTGTTTCTACAAAATCATTAACAATCTCAAACAACTCTTTTACATCCTCTTTAACTTCCAAATCGTAACTATTTAGATCTAAACCTTCAATATCCAATCTTGTTACGTTATATATTTTTACTATTTTAGCATCGCCTTTTATAGTTAAATTAAGACTCATTAACCTGCTCCTAAAATTTTTTAAAATTATAACTTATATAACATTTATCCTGATTTAATCACCAAGTTTTTCTTCCTCTTTTTCCACCTCTTTATAAAGTATCTTTACCAAATCTTTTAACTCTTCAGAAATCAACTCCAATATATCATCGCTTGATAATATTCCAACAAGGTATCCGTATATATCTACTACAGGAACTCTTTTAACGCCTTTATCCTTCATTTTTTCCAAAACATCGTATATGTCGTCTTTTTCTTTAGCAACTAACAGATCTTTACTCATAATATCTTTTATCAAAATATCTGAAGGATTAGCTTCAAAAGCCACTACCTCAACTACAATATCCCTATCTGTCACTATGCCTATAGGTATCCTACCATCTTCTGAATCTTCAACCACCACAAGATCCCCTACATGAAATTTTTTCATCAATTTTGCAGCATCAACAACATTATCGTTTCCATATATAATTACCGTCTCTCTTGTACATAATTCTCCCGCCGTCATTTTTACTCCTTTAAATCTTTTTTTGTTTTATATATAAAAGATAATATCTTTGCAACAGCTTTATAAAGCTGGGGCGGAATCTCATCGTAAATATCTAGTTTTGAAAGTATCTGGACTAATTCTGGATCTTCTCTAATTGGAATACCATTTTCTTTGGCAAATTCTAAAATATTTTTAGCAACTACACCTTTGCCTTTTGCTACAACTTTGGGAGCTCTATCTTTTGTTTTTTTATATTTTAACGCAACGGCTTCTTTTTTTGATTTGTCCATTTCAAAATCTTTTATATTGTTAACAATTGAACTCTCTGAAAAATTACAAATTGAGCGAAAGCTTTGCGATTTTAGTTTGAAAATTTTATGTTCGCTGTTAAGCGAAAAAAGTGCACTCAACCCCGAAGGGGCGCTATTGCGTTTGCACTTTTTAATAAAATTTTCAAACGTTGAGCTAGCAAAAATCGCATCTGACTTGAGCGAAATTTAGTAATTTTTCAGAGCACTCAATTAATTATACCTTAATATCGATTAATGATTTAAAATTAAGCAACTCTTTCAAATTTTTACTATCATCAGAAAAACTTACAAATATATTTGAAAAATCATCTTTTTTAAGTTCTGATATTAAAAAATCTATATTTTTACGTATAGCATTTTTAAATAGATCATTTTCTATTTTAAAATCGATTTTTAAATCTTTTTTATATAAAAAAAGGGTGGTATCAACAACTCCAATCTGATCAAAATCAAGCATAATCTTACAAAGATACTGCTCTTTCTCATCACTCTTTTTAACCACAAATTGCCCACTATTTAAAGAGTCCCAAATAAGAGGTAAAAAAGTATATAATCCCCCTATCGTTCTTGATAATAACTGAAAAGATTCTATCTGATTTAAAATATTTTGTATATCCTCTTTGACTTTTTTCTCATCAACTCTATCTTGTATATTTAAAAAAATATTTTTTAAATCACCTTCTATCTCTTTAAGATTTTTATGAATATTTAACTTTTTAACTTTAGATTCATATAAAAGGCCGCTATTTTTTAATATCTCTTCAAGATTTTTATCTGTTATTTTTGAAATATCCACAAATATAGATCTTAACCTCTCTAAACTTTTAGTATCTATATTTTTTACATTGTTTAGCTCTGTTATAAAATTTTGAATATTTTTGTTTATATTTTTTAACTCATCAACCAATCCTTTATCTATCAAAAATCTTAAAATAGCCTCTTTATTGTTTGGAGACTCTTCTATAAGCTTTATTAAAATATCACTATTTTGTTTTATATCTATATTTTTTAAGGATTCTTCTAAATTTGATATTTTTTCATTCTGTTTAAAAACGTTTATAAGTTGTAGTTTTAGTTTTTTGTCAGGAGAACCGCTATCCATTACACGAAGAAGAAGGGAAGTATCTTTTTGAAGAGGAATTTCGGTTTTGATAGCAACATGCTGTCCCTTAATCCTTGCTATAACTCCTCCATTTGGCAAAATATCTATAACTTCGGCTTTTATCGTCTCACCGGTTTTAAAACTTATAGATTTGCCAAGAGGTTTAGTAAGAAGTAAAAATTCAATAGGCTCTGCATAGGGTTTAAAATGTATCATGTTAAATTATAACAAAAAAGGAAATAAATGTTGTTGGGAATTTGGAATTGGGCATTGGGAATTAGGAATTGGGAATTGGGATCAAATCCTCTCTTACCACCTTACCTCCTTACCACCTAACTCCCTTACCCCCCTATCACCTTACCTCCTTACCCCCTTATCACCTTACCCCTTCTCCCTTCAACCTTCTCCCTTCAATCTTTCACCTAACCACTCAACTATTCAACCATTTTATCCAACCGCAAACTGGCTTCGTTTCACTCAGCTTCGTTTGCTTCAAGGTTCACCAGCTACTCCTATGCTCATCACGAAACTCCTTGAGTTTCGGACT
>NZ_CEXZHP010000147.1:0-3846 GCF_982775275.1 Nitrosophilus sp. | reverse complement strand
CATCTTGACCCCTTACCTCCTTACCACCTTATCTCCTTACCCCCTTCTTCCTTCAACCTTCTCCCTTCACCTAACTACTTAACTACTCAACCATTTTAACTTTTTTAACCAACAATAAAAAAACCCGAGCGGGCGTTCACGCTATGCAATGGTCCCAAAGACCAAAACAGGAGGGAGCGAGCCTTGGATTAGGCAGCAACTTCTCACCATAAAATGGCTCAAGCGAAGCCACCGACACACACCAAGGTCTACCGACCTCCCTCTATATCTATGTGTCGGACCCCCATATCGCGGGTAGCGCACCGCTCAGGTTTATAAATATTATACACTTTTTTTACTAAAATTGTATTAAAGTAGATTTTTTACTAATGTATTTAGAGTTAAACCACTCAACCATTTTAACTATTTTAACCAAGTTAGACATTAGACATTGGACATTGGTAAAAGGGAATTGGGAATTTGGAATCGAATCCACCCTTACCATCTTGACCCCTTACCTCCTTACCACCTTATCTCCTTACCCCCTTCTTCCTTCACCTAACTACCCAACCACTTAACCATTTTAACTATTTTAACCCAACCCCAAAATATACTCCACACACTCCTTTAGAGTCTGTTTAGGTGATAAAATATAATTTATATTTTTTGGTATAAAAGAGGCGGTTTTCTTGCCTATGGCTACGGCTTTGTAGCTATCATCCCAACTAAAACATCTAAAAAAACATTTGATAGTTGATGGAGAAGAAAATATTATATATGAGTTTTTCTTAGGTTTTTCCAATTTAGAGCACTCTTGACATATGGTTTCATATAAAACAACTTCATCAATCAAAAACCCATTTTCTTTTAATATTTGGGTTAAATTTGACAAAACAACTTTTGGCCTTATATATAAAAGTTTTGATTTTTTATCTAAAATACCAGATAACTCTTTTGCAAACTCATCGCCATAAAATTTTGTCGCCGTAAACTCTACTTTTGCGCCAAGAGACTCTATCTTTTTTGCAGTGGCTTTTCCTATGGCCAATGCAGGAATATATCTCCATTTGAAAGATATCTTGTCTGCTGCTTCTACACCCTTTTTTGAAGTAAAAATAATATAATCATATTTTGAGAAATCTATATCTTTTTTAAAAAAGATCTGTTTTATAACAGGGAGATTTTTCGCTCCTTTTACTTTTGCGTCAGAGAGAATATATATATTTTTCAATAAAGCCCCTTTAAGCAAGGCAAAAAAGGTGCGCCAACTTCTTTTACTCCCACTCTATAGTTCCCGGGGGTTTTGATGTAATATCAAAAACCACCCTGTTTATTCCCTCTACTTCATTTATAACTCTATTGCTTATATTTTCCAAAAGATCGTGTGGAAGATGTGCAAAAGTTGCAGTCATACCGTCACTACTTTCAACGCATCTTATTGCCACTGTATTTTCGTAAGTTCTCTTATCTCCCATTACTCCGACACTTTTTACGTTCAAAAGCACTGCAAATGCTTGCCAAAGCTTCTCATAATATCCGGCGGCTTTTATTTCGTCCAAAAGTATAGTATCGGCTTTTCTTAAAAGATCTAAACTCTCTTTATTAACCTCTCCCATTATCCTAATTGCTAGTCCAGGTCCTGGGAATGGATGTCTTATAACCATCTCTTTTGGAAGTCCAAGCTCTAATCCAAGCTTTCTAACTTCATCTTTAAAAAGCTCCCTTAAAGGCTCAATTAGCTCAAATTTCATCCAATCTGGAAGTCCTCCAACATTATGATGGGATTTTATCGTCTCGCTTGGACCTTTTACCGATACAGATTCGATGACGTCCGGATAAAGGGTACCTTGAGCCAAATATTTTACGTCTTTATATTTTTTAGCTTCCTCTTCAAAAACCTCGATAAAAGTATGACCTATAATTTTTCTTTTCTCTTCTGGATCTGTAACACCCTTTAAAGCGTTTAAAAATTTTTCTGAAGCATCTACAACGATTAGCGGAACTTTTAACATATTTTTAAAAACATGTTCAACTTTTTCCCTCTCGCCGGCTCTCAAAAGCCCGTTATCAACAAAAACCGGTATTAGCTGATCACCTATAGCTTCATACAAAAGTGCCGTTACTACAGAGCTATCTACCCCGCCGCTTAAAGCGCATAAAACTTTATCCTCTCCTACTATTTTTTTTATTTTTTGAATCTGCTCTTTCGCAAAATGGCCCATATCCCATCTATCTTCAATCTTACAGATCTCTCTTGCAAAATTTCTTAAAATTTTGCTTCCCTCAACCGAATGGGAAACTTCTGGATGAAACTGAAGGGCAAAAATCTTTTTTTCCTCGTTTGCTATAGCCGCATATGAGGAGTTGTTTGTGTGAGCTATTCTAACAAAACCGTAAGGAAGTCTCTCAACTTTGTCCCCGTGACTCATCCAAACTATCTGACCGTCTGTAGTGTCTTTAAAAAGAGGCGAAAAACTTCCGTGAACTTCATCAAATATAAGTCTTGCTTTTCCATACTCGTGGTGATCTGCTCTTACAACGTCTCCGTTAAAATCTACGGTTATTAGCTGCATACCGTAACAGATCCCTAAAATCGGCAAACCAAGATCATAAACTCTCTTATCTACTCTTGGAGCATCTTTTTCGTATACGCTGGCAGGCCCACCACTAAAAATAATCCCTTTTGGATTTTTCTTTTTTATCTCTTCAATATCGGTAAAATAAGGATATATTTCACAATAAACCCTCTCTTCTCTAAGTCTTCTTGCGATTAGTTGAGTATATTGAGAACCAAAATCTAAAATAACTATAGGCACGTTTTGCATTATTTTTATCTCCTTAATAAAGTCCAAAAATCTCAAACTGAATATACCATAAAACTAAAGAAAATATATATCCAGCCATTACGGTCCACGCATGTTTCATATGGGCTCCAAAGGTATATATACCTCTTAATCTTCCCATAACCCCAACACCCGCGGCACTTCCAAAACTAATCAAACTACCTCCGATACCAGCGGTTAAAGTAACAAGTAACCACTGATCTATACCCATTTTTGGATCGGCTTTTAAAATAGCGCTCATCACAGGCACGTTATCAACAATGGCAGAAATTAGACCAACGCCTATATTTCCGGCGGTAGGACCGATAATATCGTATAGCTTAACTATATACTCAAGATATCCTAAAAAGTGTAAAGCTCCAACGGCTGAAAGTATACCAAAGAAAAACATTAATGTATCGTTTTCAACCTTTTTCATATTTACAAAAACGTCAAAATGGTTTTGATTTTTTCTTTTATGAAAATATGAATACATTTTAAGAAGAGCCAAACCAAACATCATACCCCACATGGCTGGAAAATGGAAAAACTGATGTCCCATTACCGCTACAAAAATGGTAAATACCCCAAGCCATATCACAACTTTCGCTCCGGGCTTTAACTCCGCTTTTGGTAAACTTGCGTCAAAATGAGGCTCGCCATCTGGCACGACTCTACTTAGCAGCCATGCCGTTAAAAGCCATCCACCAATCGAAGGGACAAACAAAAATAGAAAATCGACAAATTCGCCTTTACCGGCGGTCCAAGCCATCAAAGTAGTAATATCTCCAAAAGGACTCCAAGCGCCGCCGGCGTTTGCCGCGACAACTATGTTTATCGCTCCCGGAACTAAAAATTTGTTGTTTGTTTTATCTATGGTGAACAAAACGGTAGATAAAATAAGTGCCGTAGTTAGGTTATCTGCTACCGGAGAGAGCCAAAAAGCTATAGATCCTGTTAGCCAGTAAAGCTTTTTATAACTATATCCTTTTGATGTTAGCTTATATTTTAAAACGTCAAAAACGTGTCTTTCTATCAAAGTCTC
>NZ_CEXZHP010000146.1:0-3875 GCF_982775275.1 Nitrosophilus sp. | reverse complement strand
CCAGCGCAAAGATCACTGGATCATGCGCCATCTTTGCAACGTGGCTTTTGTTGAATGCATTTCTTGAACTTACTCCAATCAGAAGATCCGCTCCCTCCACTGCATCATCCAGTTGGAAAAATTCCTTCTTCGGGTTGATGAGTCGGGCAATTTCTTCCTTGTAAGGATCCATCCCCTGTCCTCTCTCTTCAAAAATAGTTCCTACCACCTTACCACCTTACCTCCTTACCACCTTACCTCCTTATCACCTTACCCCTTCTCCCTTCAACCTTCAACCTTTCACCTAACCACTCAACCATTTTAACCAAAACAAACCTCAAAACATCACATCTAAAACCTGATTTTTATATTTCATATATTCAAGCTTACTTCTTAAAAGTCTATTTTCCTCTTTTAAAGTCTCATATTCGTCTAAAAGCTTATTTATCTCCCTACTGGTATAATATATATGATTTCTCAAATAGATTTTTGGAAAAGCAAGCATAAATGCTATAGTCATCATCAATAAGATCATAATCAAAAATTTAAAATCCAAATCTTTATTTTTTCTTTGAATATTTTCTAAACCCTTAAGGAGCTCTTTTTTTTCGACACTTCTTGCCATTATCTCAATCCTTAAATTTAAAAACCCTCATTTTTGCGCTTCTGCTTCTTGGATTTTTTTTGATCTCATCAATTGTCGCACAAATCGGTTTTTTAGTCAAAATTTCGCCAAGCTGATTTTTGCCGCCGCATTCGCATTTTGGCGCATAACTTGGACAGATGCAGCCTTTTGCCCAATTTTTAAATCTTCTTTTAACGATCCTATCTTCTAAAGAGTGAAAGGTAATTATAGCTATTTTTGCCGATTTTGGCCTATATTTTTCTAAAATATCAAGCATTTTTTCAATTTCATACAGCTCTTGGTTAACTTCGATTCTAATAGCTTGAAATACCAAAGTGGCAGGATGAATTTTTTTATTTTTTGGCAAATGATTTTTTAAAAATTCTGCCAACTCCTTTGCGCTTTTAAAATACCTTTTTTGTCTATATTTTACTAATAAATCGGCAATTTTTTTATAATTTTTTATTTCACCATATTCTTTAAAAATATATTCAAGTTTCTCTTTTGGATAAAAATTTATTACATCATATGCACTAAGAGATCTACTTTTGTCCATTCTCATATCCAAAATATCGCTTTCAAAACTAAATCCTCTCTCTTTTTTATCAAGCTGTAAAGATGAAACACCTAAATCAGCAAGAACGCCTTTGATGTTAAGATTCATAAAATCTTCCAAAACTTCGGAAAATCTGCCTTTTTTTATAATAACTCTATTTTTAAAAATTTCTAATCTTTTCTTAGAAAACTCTATAGCTTCCTCGTCTTGATCAATACCTATGAGTTTAATATTTGGATTATTTTTTAATATACCTTCGCTATGGCCTCCATATCCCAAAGTGCAATCTATTATATATCCATCCTTTATATCTTTAAATACCTCTATCACTTCATTTAGTAAAACCGGAATATGGGGTATGTTTTTTATCAAATCTTATCCTTTAAAAGTAAACTAATCCCCTCATAAGCTACATTTATCATTTTGTCTATCTCTTCAAATGTTATAATATAAGGAGGCATAAAATATATAACATGTCCTAATGGTCTAAGCAAAACCCCGTTTTTAAGTCCATATTGGTATACTTTTAGTCCAACTCTTTCTTGAGGTTTATAACCTTGAAGTTCTATTGCTGCGATCATACCCGTTTGTCTAACCTCTTTTACGTTTTTTAAATCTTTAAATTTTTCTATTTTTTTTGATAAATATTCTATTTTTACCCTATTTTTTTCTAAAACGTTGTCATTTTCAAATATATCCAAAGTAGCGTTAGCGGCGCTACAAGCAAGAGGATTGCCAGTATAGCTATGAGAGTGCAAAAAGGCTTTATATTGATTATAATCACAATAAAAAGCGCCATAAATTTCATCGGTTGTCAAAACCACAGACAAAGGAAGATAACCTCCAGTTAGACCTTTTGACAAACAAATAAAATCGGGAGAGATTCCTGCTTGTTCACAAGCAAACATCTCTCCGGTTCTTCCAAATCCTACGGCAATCTCATCTGCAATAAAATGTATACCATATTTTTTACAAAGATCATAAGAGAGTTTCAAATATAAAGGATGATACATATGCATATACCCGGCACATTGAACAAGAGGCTCTATAATAAAAGCAGATACTAAATCTTTGTTTTTTTCAAAAATAGCCTCAAGATCCTTAGCCGCATCAATAGCCGCCGCTTCGCTCATATCTTTTGGCGTAGGGGCTTGGATGGTTTTTATTAAAATCTCTTCATATGTATCTTTATACAACTCTACATCACCAACAGAAAGTGCTCCGATAGTTTCACCATGATAACTATTTTTAAGTGACACAAAAAGGGGCTTTATACGCCCTTTATTTTTATGATAATGAAAACTCATCTTCAAAGCAACTTCTATCGCGCTTGATCCGTTATCTGCATAAAAGCATTTATTTAATCCCTTTGGTGTTATTTTTACGAGTCTTTCGCTCAATTTCACAATCTGTTCATGTGTAAAGCCTGCAAAAATAACATGCTCAAGCTTTTCAATTTGTTCTTTAACTTTGCTGTTTATATATTCGTTTGAATGTCCAAAAAGATTAACCCACCAGCTACTAATTGCGTCAATATATCTATTGCCGTCAAAATCAAATAGATATACCCCTTTACCTTCTTTTATAGGTATAAGAGGCAAAAACTCGTGATCTTTCATCTGAGTGCATGGATGCCATATATGAGCTAAATCTCTATCCATCAATTGGCTATTTGTCATAATCGCTCCTTAATTATTTAAAAACCTATTTTACGCTATTTAACCAATTATTAATAGCAATTTTACTAAAATTTAGAAAATTTTGTTAAAAAGGAAGCAGATGATAAGTTGGATGCAAAAACATAAAAAATGGCTGGTTATAACGATCTGGATAAGCACTATAGCCTTTGTTGGAGCAGGATTTGTCGGATGGGGCGCCTATCAATACGGAACAATGGCCGGAGCGGTTGCGAAAGTTGGAGATATTAAAATAACTCAAAAAGAGCTTTCTCAAAGATATTCAAACCTTTACTCTTATTATAACAATCTATTCAAAGGAGAGTTTGATCAAAAAAAAGCAAAAGAGCTCGGTCTTGAAAAAGAGGCGCTAAATTCACTTATTAGAGAAGCTTTATATATGAATCTCGCAAAAGATTTGGGCTTGAAAGTATTGGATAGTGAGGTTGCAAAAACGATTTTTAATATGAAAGAGTTTCAAAAAGATGGAAAATTTGATAAAAAAATATACAACGAAGTTTTAAAAAGAGCCGGACTTAAAGTAAAAGATTTTGAAAGTATGATAAAAAAAGATATCTTATTATCAAAGCTTCAAAAAATTTTAAAACCTGTTTTAACTCCTTTAGAGTTTGAGACTTTTGGATCTGCTCTTTTTATGTCGGATAAAATAAAATATAAAGTATTAAGTTCACAAGATATTAAAATAGACTATACAAAAGAGGATCTAAAAAAATATTGGCAAAAACATAAAAAAAATTATATGAATGAACCAAAATATAAACTCTCTATCATTTGGGTAGAACCTAAAAATATAGATTTTAAAGAAAAAGAGTTAAAAGAGTTTTATATGAAAAATAGACACAAATTTGTTGACGAAAACGGAAAAATTAAAAGTTTTGATAAAGCAAAAGATGAAATAATAGAAGCATTAAAGATCAAAAAAAGCAAAAAAATCGCACTAAAAAAATATTTGGAATTTAAAAAAGGAAAAATTAAAGAGGTTCAAAAAATAGAACTTTCATTAATCAACAATCTAATA
>NZ_CEXZHP010000145.1:0-3918 GCF_982775275.1 Nitrosophilus sp. | reverse complement strand
TATATTTAAAATAAAAAAGATAAGTATAGGGGTATTGGTTGATGGAAAATATATAACAAAAAAAGATTCAAACGGCACCGAAATTAAAGAGTTTATACCAAGAAGCAAAGAAGAGCTTGCCTCTTACGAGGAACTAATAAAGAGTGCTGTTGGTTTTGATCCAAAAAGGGGGGATAAAGTTACGGTTATAAGTGTTCCTTTTGAAGCGCCAAAAAGTATAGAGATCGAAGCTGAGGCTTTATCTACTAAAGATATGATACTTTTGCTTGTAGTCGGTGGACTTGCTTTAGTATTGTTTGTTTTATTGATTGTATTTATGATTAAAGCATCAAAAGCTAAAAAAGCAGCAAAATTAGCCGAAGAGAAAGCCTTGGCAGAATCTATGAAAGAGATGAGCAAATTACACGAAAAAGAGAGCACTATGCTAAATCTTGAGGCAGAGCCGGCTTATCAGAAAATTATGGAAATGGTAGAAGAAAACCCAGAGCTAATTGCGTCTATGATAAGTAAATGGATGAAAGAAGAAAAATGATAGATTTAGACGATTTTGGCAAGCTAAAAGATATAAATATATTAAAAAGCAAAAAAAATCAGGATGAAATAACTCCAAAAGAGGTAGAAGAGTTTTATCAAGAAAAGATTTTGGAGTTAGAGCAAAATTTTAAAAATATTATTGAAAAAACAAAAGATGAGTATTATAAAAAAGGTTTTTTAGAAGCTAGCAAAATAAAAGATAAAGAGTATCTTAAAAAAATAGAAGAGATAAAAAAAGAGTTTTTACAAGAAAGAGAAAAGGATTTAGAAAATTTAAGCAAAAGATATCAATTTATAGAAAAAGAGATAAGAGAGAAACTTGAAAATTATCTAAATAGTCTAAGCAATATTTTGCTTGATAATTTAG
The DNA here is from genome assembly GCF_982775275.1 of Nitrosophilus sp. Lineage (NCBI taxonomy): Bacteria > Pseudomonadati > Campylobacterota > Epsilonproteobacteria > Nautiliales > Nitratiruptoraceae > Nitrosophilus > Nitrosophilus sp. The sequence continues at coordinate 3,017 of NZ_CEXZHP010000145.1, read as the reverse complement.
AAGAGATTTTAGAATATTTATATATTCAAAAATCAAATAGCGAAATTATAAAAGAGGCTATTTTTCAAATAATTGCAGAGTTTAAAGAAAATCTTCCTTTAGAGATAAAAGTCTCCTCATCGATATTTGAAGAGATAAAAAAAAGCTTTCCATCCATAAAAATAGAAAAAGATACAAAGTTGAAAGAGGGCGATTTCATTATCGAGTTTTATGATTTTAAACTCGAAAATAGATTAAAAGAAAAGATTGAAGTTTTAAAAGATGAAATTAAAAGAGAGACTAAAAAGTTTACCTAAATATAAGGTAAAAGGTAAAATAGTAGGTGTTAGCGGTCCGATAATCGAGGCTATTTTGCCTAAAGTTTCCATTGGAGATTCTTGCGTTTTTGAAAATGGAATCGAAGCTGAAATAGTAGGCTTTAAAGATCATAAAACCCTTTTGATGGCTTATGATGATACAAGAGGAGTAAAGGTTGGAAGTTTTGTGGAAGCAAAACTTGAGCCTATAAATATAGGTGTAGGAGAAAATCTTTTAGGTTCTGTTATAGATCCTTTCGGGAATCCTTTAAATAAAGATAAAATTGAATATTCAAATTTTTACTATCTAAAAAACGATCCTATCAACCCTTTAAAAAGAGATAGAATCGTAGAACCCCTTGATATGGGTGTTAGAAGCATAAACGGCTTGTTAACCGTAGGTAAAGGACAAAGGATCGGAATCTTTGCGGGTGCAGGTATCGGTAAAAGCACTCTTCTTGGAATGATATCTAGATTTACAAAAACAGATGTAAACGTTATCGCTTTAATTGGAGAGAGGGGAAGAGAAGTTAGAGAGTTTATAGAGGATAATCTTGGCGAAGAGGGATTAAAAAAATCTGTTGTAGTGGTTGCAACTTCCGATCAAACGCCTTTAGCGAAAATAAGGGCCGTATATTCGGCCATCGCCATCGCAAACTATTTTTCAAATATAAAAAAAGATGTGCTTTTTATGGTTGATTCATTAACCAGACTTGCTATGGCGCAAAGAGAGATAGGCTTGGCTATTGGTGAGCCGCCAACAAGTAAAGGATACACTCCTTCTGTTTTTTCTCTTTTACCAAAAATAATTGAACAAGCCGGCACCTTTTCTGGTAAAGGAAGTATTACCGGTATTTATACGGTTTTGGTTGAGGGCGATGATGTTTCGATGGATCCGGTTGCAGATGCGGCGGTGGGGTTTTTGGATGGCCACATACTTTTGTCTAGGGCTTTAGCTCAAAAAAGGATTTTCCCAGCAATTGATGTATTAAAAAGCATTAGCAGATTAACCCCTCAAATTGTAGATGAAAAGACTCTTTTAGCGCAATCAAAATATATTGAAATCGAATCTATTTATAGAGAGTCCGAAGAGATGATAAATCTTGGTTTATATAAATTGGGAACATCGCCAAAGATTGATACTGCTATAAGATTGCACGATCTTTGGGAGGATTATTTAAAACAGAGTGTTGATAAAAAGGTAGATTTGAAAGAGAGCTTCCAAAAACTTTTTGATCTTGTTTCAAAAATCGATATAAATTTATGAAAAACTCCAAAAATAGGACTATTCTTTAGATTTTTTTAATTTTCTTTAGATAAAATAAGTAATTAATCCCAAAAATTGATTTTTAATAATATTATCAAATGTCAAAGGAGAGCAAATGGCATATGAAATTGGTTCTATAACAGGGTTTGCTGGACAGGAGATACAAGTTTTTGATGAAAATTATGATAATTCTCAAATGGATCAAGAGGATTTTTTAAAAGTTTTACTAGCAAATTTTCAGTACCAAGATCCTTTTGAAGCAGAAGATATAAGTCAATTTATTGATGATACGATAAAACTTAGAGAGCTTGAAGTTATGAATGATTTCGAAAATGCAGTGCAAACTTTAACTTCAGATAACTCTTCTACGCTTTTATTGCAAGCTTCCAATTTAATAAATGAAAAAATTGTTTATGAAGGAAATCAAACATATTTGCAAGACGGAACCAGTAAAATTGAATTTAAACTAGATTCAAATGCAGATGTAGTTGATATTTATGTTTATGATTCAAATGGCAATATTGTGGAAAGCGAAACTTTTTCTTATTTAAGCGGTGGAGTTATATATCCATATGAAATTAATAACGATTCACTTGAAGATGGTTACTACTCTGTTTCAGTAGTTGCAAAAAATGTAGAAGGAGATGTAAGATCTACCGTTTATTCAACAGCTTTAGTAACTGGAGTAGAAAAAGATTATGACAATATAGTTGCTCTTTTTGAGTATGGTTCAATTGATTTAGATAATATCATCCAGATAGGAGGCTAAAATGCTACAATCGTTTTATACGGGCAATACGGGATTAAATGCCAATAAAACATGGCTTTCAGTAATTTCTGATAACATAGCAAACGTTAATACTATAGGTTTTAAGCAAGAAAGAGTAAATTTTCAGGATTTAATTTCAAGTTCTTTAACTACCTATTCGACAAGTGGTGTTCCAAAAAACAATGAAATAGGCGGAGGAGCGTTTGTGGCTTCTACTTTAAAAGATTTTTCTCAAGGGACTTTTCAAACAATAAATTCCCCTTTAGCTCTAGCACTTGATGGTGAAGGTTTTTTTATGGTAAAAAATCCGGCTGCCGATTTGGTATATTATACAAGAGCTGGAGATTTCAGAATTGATGCAAATGGGGATGTAATAAATCAAAACGGTTATAGACTCCAAGGATGGACGTTAGACGATGCTGGAAATATTGCTGGTCCTATGGGAAATATAAATATTCCTAGTTCTTTGGAACCGAAAAATACGGATCAAATAGAATTTGAAAATCCGGCAAATTTAGATGCCAATGTTCAAGCGATATCTTCTACCTTTGATCCAAGCGATCCTTCAACTTATCATTATGTAAATACGATTACTACTTATGATAGTTTGGGAACCTCTCATACATTGAAACATTTTTTTGTTAAAACAGATATAAATACTTGGAGAGTATATACTCAAATTGAC